>JAWVEW010000046.1:0-11021 GCA_033856495.1 Miltoncostaeaceae bacterium
AGTCGCGTCGCCGCCTTTCGGGCGAACCCCCGACGCGACCTGATCGCGCAATCCGCCGCCGCAACCGAGCAGCTTGCGGCGGTCAGGCTGCTCGCCGGGGAGGCTGCGAAGAACACGCAGTGGGCGAAGTTCTCCCAGGTCGTCTATCAGGCCGGGAAGCACGGGGCAGCGGATGGGAGGAACCGCGCGAAGCTGGCCGAGATCGAGCGCGTGGCGACGATGGCCGACGAGACGGTCGCCAGCGCGACAGGCGCGCTCGCCCTCCTCGTCACGCCCGACGGATCGGGAACATCACCGCTGCAGAGAGCCGAGGCCTACGCAGCCAGCAAGACTGCCTGCATCGTCATCCTGGAACCCGGCTGCGCCGCGGCGGAGTCCGTGTACGAGGACATCAAGGTGAAGAGGGACCGGGGAATGCACACCGGTTCCACGACGTTCTCCTACCTGATCCTCGATGACGGCGGTGCCGTTCGGGCCGCGGGCATCGCCCACGGCCACGTCGCGGCGCTCAGCAAGGTCGGCGTACCCCACGTCGCCTGGTCTGACGAGGAGCCCACCGACGACCCGATACGGAGATTGCTCACTGGCAACGGCTCTTCGTAGCGACCAGCCGACCGCGGGCTCGCCTCAGAACAGCAGCTCGATGCCGTACCGGGCGGCGATCTCCATGAAGTTGTCGGGCGGAGCCAGTTCGGGCGGCGGCGGGGTGAGCGCCTGGGCCGGCACGCTCATCGCCTCGATCAGGTCCTCGAAGCCGCCCGGCGTGAACAGGTAGAGCATGCGTGCGCCGTCAGGGCCGGCGGCCCAACGGTGGGGAACGCCTCGCGGGCCGAACAGGTACGTGCCCACGGGCGCCTCGAACGTCTCCTCGCCGACGTAGAACGTCGAGTGGCCTTCGAGCATCCAGAACGCCTCGTCCTCGCGGCGGTGGATGTGCAGCGGCGTCGCGTAGCCGGGCCCGACGGCGATCTCCACGAGCGTGCACGCGCCGGCGGTGTCCGCCGCGGTGGCCTTCACGGTGGCGAGCTGGCCGAACCACCAGCGGGCCTCGCCCTCGCCGGGTCGCACGACCTGGGCGGGGAACGTGTGTGCGTGAGTCGTCATGTCATCTCCCTTTCGACTCGTTGGTCATGCAACTCGGCTTGATCACGCCTGGTCACTCGCGCACGTCGAGGAACGAGATGACGTAGCGCCACGAGCCGTCACTCCCGCGCCGCAGCACGTCCAGACCTCGGCCGCGCTCGCTGACGCCGTCGCCGGCTCCGCCGTCGGTCAGGGGCCAGTCGAGGACGACGGCGGCGGTGTTGCCCGCCTGCACGACTCGCCGGACCTCCGCGAAATAGTTGCGATCGCCGTCCCAGAGCGCGGCCGCGAATCTCGCGATCTCCCCGCTCCCGCGGACATCCCATCGGGTGCCATCGGGAACGAGAACGGCAGCCTCCTCGAACAACCGCGCCAGCCCTGCCGCATCGCGGATCATGAACGCGTCCTCGAACTGCATCACGAGCTCCTCGGGAGTACGCGCTCCCGCTGCCTGGCGCTGCACCGCTACATCCTTCCGTCGGTTGCGCTGATTCCGAAGCTAGCGCCGGGCCGGCGGCCCATCAGTCCCAGAAATCTGGGGTATGCCACGGGGTCCCGCCGGCCGTACCGACGACAGCTGGCACGAGGAGTCTGCCGCGATCGCGGCGGCGTTTCGGTCCGAGGTCGGCCACGCTCGGGCGGACTGGGACCTGCGCGCCCAGCCGCTGGGCGGGGACGGCCTGCTCCTCGCGGGACGCATCGCGTTCGTGCTTGGCGACGGCACGGTGCTGAACGCACGCGCAAGCTTCGCGCTCCGGCGCGACGGCGGGGACTGGCGGATCGTCCATTCCCACCTCTCGCTGCCGCAGGGCTCGTAGCCAGGGTCAGCCGGGAACGAGCTCCTCGGCCGCGGCGGCCAGCCCGGAGAGGTCGGCGAGCTCGCGCGTCGGCGGCGGGTCGCCGGTCTGGCCGAGGCGGTTGATCCAGATCGAGCGCAGGCCGAGCTCGCTCGCCGGCACGACGTCGTGGAAGTGCGACTGCGCGACGTGGACGTGCCCGGCCCGATCGGCGCCGGTGCGCTCGAAGAACGCTTGCCAGTGGCGGTGCGCCGGCTTGTACGAGCCGATCTCCGACGCCGCCACGGCCAGGTCGAACCGCACGCCGATCGCCTGCATCGACGCCTCGATCAGGTCGCGGTCGCTGTTCGAGAGGATGGCGAGCCGCCAGCCGCGCTCGCGCATCTCCCTGAGCGCCCCCGGCACGTCGGGGAAGACCGGCCAGCCGGCCAGCGAGCGGCCGAGCGCGTCGCGGTCCGCCTCGCCCGGCGCCTGGCCGCGCTCGCGCGCGAGCGCCTCGAGCACCTGGGCCATGACCTCGCGGTAGGTCAGCGCCGGGTCGCGCGCCTGCACCTGCGGCTCGAGCTCGTGGTAGCGGGCGAGCAACCGCGCCTGGTCGCCGCCCACCACGCGCTCGAGCTCGGCGCCGATGCCCGCGTTCCAGTCCACGAGCGTGCCGTAGCAGTCGAAGGTCGCCCACCTCTGCATGGCCGGGGACGCTAACGCGTCACCGGAGGGGCAGCAGTACCTGGAAGCGGATGTCTCCCGGGTCGGACTGAAGGCGCAGCTCGCGGGGGTGGCGAACCACGATGCGCTGGGCCGATGTCGCGCCCGAGGCCGGGCCCCTGACCCTGTCGACGCGTCCCGAGGGTTCTCGCGCAACCCCGTGCCCAGGAGCGAGCGCGTGCTCTCGAGCCCGTCGTGGATGTCGATGCTCTGCCGCGGCGCCCGCTCGCCCGGCATCTGCTCGGTCGCCTCCCCGCCGAGCGAGACGGGCGGCGAGCCGCTCCGCCACACGGTTCCCGCGATCTCGGCGAACGCGGCCCGTCGTTGCCGCTCGCGCCGCTCACCGACTCGAGCGCCGGCAGGGACGCGCGAACCAGCGACGGGTCCGTGAACGCGAGCCGGCGGAACTCGTCTCCGTCCAGCTCGAACAGGAGCGTCTCGACGACGGCGCAGGTGGTCCCGCGGTAGGGGTGTCCGTGAGCAACGCGAGCGCTCTGAGGTGGCCGCCCGGCCCGTGGGTCATCATCAGGACCTGCTCACCGGCGACCTCCCGCGTGGTCTCCAGCCGACCGTCGAGCACGACGTGGAACGCGGCGGCGCGCTCGCCATGGTGGAAGGGGAACTCACCCGGCGCAAGGCGGCGCTCGCGTCCAGCCCCGGCGAGCCGCGCGAGCTCCTCCTCGCCGAGGGTGACCAGGGGCGGGACCTCGCGTAGGTGCTCGACCGTCATCCTTCAGAAGGGCGATCCCACCTGGAGGGAGCGGACCCGGCCGCCCTCGACGAACGACGTGATGGGGCGGCCCAGGCCGAGGGAGGGGTCGTCCGGGCCGAAAGCTGCGGTGGAGAGGCGGGGGTACGGCGTCGAAGGGCGGCGAGGGTGGAGCCGATCCCGACGTCATTCGCGGTGCGGAAGGCTCGAATCGTCGTGCCGCCCGCGCCGCCGTCCACGCGGATCACCCGGACCTTCCCACGGACGCCGACCAGGATCAGCCTCAGCCCGCGGTCTTGGCCGCAGCGAGCTTTCATCCCGAGCGTCACCCCCGGACGGACGCGCCCGGCGCGAGCGTCGTCACCCGCGGCGTGGGCAGCGCCGCCTCCGCGACGGCCCCCACCGAGAGGGCGAGGGCGAGCGCGGATGGGAGGATGGCGTGGCGGAGGGCGCATCTTTGGCCCCCGGGTCACGGGCGGGTGCGGTTTCTCGAGGATGCCCTCCAATGGCGCCGGTCCGCTGCCGGGTCCAGCCGGGCTCGGCTCGCGTTCGCGAGCGACGGCAACCACCGGGCGGGTCCTCGGGAGCCGTGTACCGTGGATGCCATGCTTCCGCGTCGGTTGGCGATGCCGGTCCTCCTCGGCGCCGTGGGCCTCGCGTCACCGGCGCACGCGCTCGCGGTCC
Organism: Miltoncostaeaceae bacterium; assembly: GCA_033856495.1. Lineage (GTDB taxonomy): Bacteria > Actinomycetota > Thermoleophilia > Miltoncostaeales > Miltoncostaeaceae > JAWVEW01. The sequence goes on from JAWVEW010000046.1 coordinate 3,979, forward strand.
GCGATGCGGGCTATCTCTCGCTGGTCGAGCATCCCTCGTTCGCGTCGGCGCGGATCTACGACGAGGTCAGGTACCTCGGCCCGAGCCTCGCGCCAGCGACCAAGGTCCTGCACCTCATCGCCGCGGGCATCCGCTACCCGGTGCGCTGGAACGATCAGTACCCCGCCACACACCTCTCGCTGGCCGCGGCCCTGCGGGAGGTCACCCAACGCGTCAGCGCGCAGAGGGCCTCGGCCCCCGGCGGCGTCTACGTCGATCGGGCGCTGACCGCGTCCGAGCGCGCGCGCTTCACGATCGTCGCAGACCTCTACCGCGATGCCGACGTCCTCGTCGTCTCCAGCGGGCATCCGGCATGCGCCGGACTGTCGCGCGCGCAGGCCCGCGCGATCGCGAGCGGCAGGGTCTCACGCTGGTCGCAGGTCGTCGCCGGGGCCCGCGCCGATGCGATCCGTGTGCGGCATCTCGGCTCGCCGCACCTCGGCACGGGCAGGGTCCGCCGGAACGTCGCGTCGCTCGCCTACGCGCGGGGCGCGGTGCAGTCCCCGGACGGCGGCGTCTCGGCGGCCGCCGGGGGCGACCAGTCGATCGCGGCGATCACGACATGGGCGCGTATGCGCGGCCGCCTCGCCGGCGTGTGCGCGGTCCCACTCAACGGGGTCGCGCCGTCGGACGCGTCGGTCAGCGCCCTGCGTTACGCCGAGGCGTTCCCGGTCCGCTACCTCGTGCCCCGGGCGCAGCCGCGGCATCCCCTGCAGAGGACGATCCGGCGAGTGTTCGCCCAGCACCTGCGCTCAGCACGCGTGAAGGCGATGCTGCGCGGCAGCGGCCTGCTCGTCGCCGGCGAGACTCCCCCGCTGCCGTCCGGCAGCGCCCCGACGCGGCCCGCCTCGCCCGCCCCTACCGTCGATCACGCTGGCCGCCCGATCACGACCAGCTCAGCCGACGTGGCGCCCGTCCTCACCGGGCTGCGCCTGGACACCGCGCAGGGCGACGGCACCTCGCGACTGGCCCTGGAGCCGGCGGGTGCGCTGCGGCAGCTGCACCTCGGGGCCGACGGATCGTGCGTCAAGACCGGCGAGGGGGGCTGGCGCTACGTCGAGCACGGGGGCGGCCTCGTCGCACGCGTGGGCTGGTTCCTGGGACCGGGGGCGAGCGAACGCGTCGTGGACCTGCCCGACGCCGAGCCGGCGGCGGGGTATCTCGACGGCGCGGCGTACCGCCGCGCTGCCGGCGCGCCGGCGGACTGCCCGGCGCCGGCGTTCGTCACGGGGATGCCCGGCCCGGCCTAGCGTGGGAAGAGTCCAGCGGATGGTGGGACGCGCGCTCTCCGCGTGCCTGCTCGCGGCATGTCTTGCGGCCTGCGGCGTCTCTGGAAACACCGGCGATCTGGTCAACGGCCGGCTGCCCTCGAACGGGTTCTGCGGCGACCTGCTGGGCCTCACCAGGGTGATCTCCGAGAGCCGCGGCCTTCCGACGAGGGACGTCGAGCGCCTGGCGCCCCGCTTCGCCGCCGACGAGACCGAGCTGCGCGCGGTCAGGGACGTCGAGCTCGCCGACGCCGCGGGGACGATCGCCGGCGCGCTGCGCGGAATGCTGGGCGAGATCGCCGCCGGGGATCCGACTCCGGCCGACGAGATGGACCGTCTGCTGAAGGCGGTGCCGCAAGGGATCCGGCCCGGTGTCTGCCTGCGCGAGCGGGGCTTCAGCTTCCAGGCCGACTCGCAGCACTGGATGGAGCTGCGGCTGCCGCGGGACTGGAGGGTCTTCAAGGAGCCCTGGGAACTTCCGGGGCAGGGTGTCGTGGGGAGCTCCATCCGGGCCGGGCGCTCGATGGTGTCGCTGCAGAAGCAGTTCGGGATGGAGCCGTACCGGTGGCTGTTTCCGACTGCGTTCCTGGGGGTCTCCCGCTCGCTCGCAAGGACGCTCGGCGTCGACGACGGTCGCACCGCCGTGGCGCTCGACCGCGTGCGCGGGTGGATGGACGACACCGCGCTTCCGCCCGGATGCCGGCTGACGGGGACGGCGCCGTACGTCGACGGCGTGGTCTGGGGCTTCATGCGCCGCTCGGACGGCTGCGGCGATCTTGGTGCGGCGCTGATCGAGGTGTTCGCGGTGGCCCAGCACCGCCAGCGCGACGCATCCGTGCTCCTGTTGCAGCTGACCGGCCGTCGGAGCGGCGACATCGGGACCTTCCAGGCGGCGGTGGAGAGCTTCCATGTCATCCATTGAGCCCCGCCTGCGCGCGGTCGCGCAGTGGTGGCGGCCCCGTCGCCTGAGCCTCTCGCAGCTGGACGGCGAGACGCGGTGGATCGGACGGGTCGCGATCGCCGTCGCCGCCGCGCTCTGCGTGCTGATCGCGTTCCACGGCGTCGGCATCGGGATCCCCCTCGGGTCCGACAAGCCGCCGGGCATGCTCGCCCTGCCACGGTTGGCGGAGCTGCTCGTGATCGTCGCCCTGGGCACGGGCGCGGCGGCGGCGGCGGTCGTCTCCCTGCGCGAGACGGCGGTGCGCGGGTGGCTGCTGCTGGTCCCGTTCGCCCTCCTCGGGATCGCCGTGGGAGGCGAGCTGCGCGCGGTGGGCCAGACCCTCGGCGACCCGCCGCTCCTGCGCACGGGCGGTTGGGTGGTGGCCGCGTTGGCGGCGGCGCCGCTGGTCATCCCGCGGGGTGCCTGGGGCCGGCGGCCGGCGCTCGTCGTCGGGCTCGCGGCCGCGCCGTACGCCGCCACGTTCGCGCTCTACCTGCTCGCCGGCTCGGACGCCTACCGCCTCTCGCAGGGCTTCCTCAGCGCGAATCCCTCCTGGGGCGACGTCGTGACTCTGCGCGAGGCGGTGGTGCGCGGAACCATCGAGGGGGCGCTGCTGCCGGCGGCGATCGCGGTCAACCTGCTCGTGATCTGGCAGGTGATCGAAACGGTGCGCGCGACCCGTGACGCCGCCGCCGGCGGCCTGCACGTGGGCGGCCATGGCTGGACGGTCCTGGGGATCGCGCTCCTGGGCAAGGTGATCTTCCTGGTCGTCTTCTTTCCCAGCGCCAGGGACGCCTTCGTGCACAGCCGCCACGACGGCCCGGTGTCCTGGCTGCTGGCGGCCGCCGTCGCCGGACTGGTGACGCTGATGCTGCTGCGCCGGCCACCCCCGCTGGTGGACCGGGACGTCAGCCGTCCCGCGACGGCAGCCGTCATCGGCCTCGTCGCCGGACTCGCCGCCATCGGCGTGGCGCTCGTGCTCGGCAGCGCGCTGGCCGTTCCGGGCCGCAACGCCGCCAGTCGCGCGGCCGGTGATGCCGTCGGGTTCTTCGACGACCTGGCGATCTGGCTCATGGCCGTGTGGCCCTTCGTGATGACCGCCGTCGGCATCGCGCTGCTCGTCCGTCGTCGAACCGGCCTTGGCGCCGCCTTTCTCGCATTCGGCGTCTGGGGGCTGCCGCGGGCCGTCGCCCTGACCGGGGACCTCTTCTCCTACGGCGGCAGCGAGTTCCCGGTCGGCCGCCTGAGCGACTACATCGAAGGCGCCGAGCAGTACCCCGGCTGGGTGGACGTCGTGACCCTCGACGCGGTCGTCACGGTGATCCTCATCGGCCTCGCCGTCGCCGGTCGGCTCGGGCGCCAGCGCGCCGCCGGGCCGAACGTCCTGCTGTTCGTCCTCGTGCTCTCGACCATGGTCGCCCACGCCGGGGCGCTGATCCCCGGGAACTGGCGCACCGGGCAGTGGTTCTACCTCGCGCTCGTCTTTCCCGTCGCGTACGGCTTCCTGCTCGGCGCCCGACCCCTCAACGAGCAGGCCAGCCGCCGCGAGTTGAAGGTCCTCGGAGCGCTGGCCCTGACCACGGTGGTCCTGGCGATGACCACGATCAAGGTCTTCAACGGGGACGTCAGGCCGGGCGCCCTGTCCGACGCGGACGCGGGGAAGGCCTTCCTGCAGGTTCCCCTCGTGTTCCTGCTCGGCGTCATGGGCGTGCTCGCCTTGCGACGGACCGCCGCGAGCCAGGAGACTCCGGCGTCATAAGGTTCGCCGTCCTCCTCTCCATGCTCGCCGTCGCCGCCGTCGGCTGCGGCGGAACCCCGGCGAACGACAGGGCGCTGAAGACCGCTCTGGCCACGGTCTGCAACGACGCCGCCGGAGGGCTCGAGCCGATCGGCAACCTCTACGGCGAGACGACGCTCAGCAGACGCGACCTCGACGCGCTCGGCGGCCTCGCCGACGACCTCGACAGGGACGCGAACGCCCTGGACGACGTTCCGGTCGTCAAGAGCGACGTTCCCGACCTGGCGCCCGTGGCCAGACGTCTCGGGGAGCGGGCGCGCGCCGTCGTCGCCGCGACCGAGCAGACGCCGATCTCCAGCCGGACGCTCTTCCTCGCCGAGCAGGAGCTGGTCGACGGGCTGGCCGGCATCCCGAGGGCCCCGTGCGCCGGTACGGCTCTCGCCTCGCGGGCCAGCCGAACGGCGATGCGCGACCTGGCCATCGAGATCCGCTGCCTTCACGTCGGCCGTCTCGCGCGCATCCTCGAGCGCTTCCGCGCCGGCGAGTCCGACTCATCGGGCAAGGACCTCGACGAGACCGCGGATGGACTCGCGGTCGCCAGCCGCAGCTTCGGCTTCGCCGCCGACGACGGGCAGGCGGCGACCACGCTCGAGCTCTCCGGGCTGGTGACCCGCTGGGCGGACCTCACCCGCAGGGGCGAGAGCTTCTCCGGGCTGCTGGGGCGCGGCGGCGAGCTGGTGCGCGGCTTCGGCGTCTGCCCGGATTTCTGATGCACGACGGCAGGGTGCCCGGCTACTCCCGGACGACCAGGGCGCTGCACTGGGTGACGTTCGCCGCCCTCTGCGCGCAGTTCACGGTCGGCTACCTCCTCGACGTCGGCGGGCAGGGCCGCGGCCGGGGTCGGGGACGCGGCGGCGAGTCGGGCCGGGGCCGGGGCCGGGGCGGCGAGCTCGACGTCGTCGGCGACGACGCCCTCCGCACCACGCACGTGGTACTCGGCCTGACCATCCTCGCCCTCGCCCTGGCGCGCGTGGGGTGGCGGCGACGGGCGGGCCTGCCCCCGTGGGCCCCACCCTCTCCGCGGCGGAGCGCACGCTGGCGCACTGGACCGAGCGCGCGCTCCTGGTCCTCCTCTTCGCCATCCCGCTCTCGGGCCTGTGGCTCGTGCTGGTCTCCGACGATGCGGTCGGCGTTCACGTGGCCGCCCACATCTCATTTTTCGTGGCCCTTGCGGCCCACCTCGGGCTGGTCCTCAAGCACCAGCTGATCGACCGGGACCGCCTGTTGAGGCGGATGCTCTAGGAACTGGCCGGCCCGCCGCCGCCGGCCGCCGGGTCACGCGCGGCGCCCCGGCCCGGTCGAAGGCGGGGTTCAGGAGATCCTCCTGGAAGCGCCGCTGCGCTGCTTCGGACTCCCAGACCTCGATGACGCGCCAGCCTCCGTCGATGGGGGCGATGTGGACCAGCGCGCCCTCGGGCTGCTCGTCGCCCACCTCCTAGCGTCCCCGCCGCGCGCCGGCCCGTCACCGGCGGGTTCAGGGCGCGCGCGTCGCGCTCGGCGGGCGGTTGGGGTTGAGCGAGAACACGTTCCCGGGGTCGTACTCGTCCTTCAGCGCCACCAGCCGCCGGAAGCGTTCCTCGCCGTATGAGGCCCGGAGCCGTGCCGCGCCCTCGTCGGCGCCGATGAAGTTCGCCGGCGCAGCGTCCGCCGACCACGCTCGCATCGTGGCCATGAACCCGCGCGCCCAGGCGATCGCGGGCTCCTGCACCGTGGGATCCCACCACTGGGCCAGGCAGAAGTACATCCACGGGGCGTCCGGGATGCTCAGCGCCATCGCGCTGCGGTCCATGCGCGAGACCGCCCCGCCCAGCGGGCACACGTACACCACGGAGAGCGGCGAGGTGGCCCCGTCGAACGCGTCCACCATCGCGTCGATCGCCTGGTCGGGGAATTCGTTCAGGTAGTCGACCTTCGCGTACACGCTGATGCCCCACGGCTGGCGGGGGTCGGTGATGGCCTGCAGGGCGGTGTAGGGCATGGGTCCGACGCGCGTGACCAACGGCTCGCCCCACTCGAGCAGCGGTCGCAGCGCCTCCTCGCCCCGCTCCGGGGCGCCCATGTAGAGCACGATCACGCCGCAGGCGGGCCTGCCCCTGGCGTGCTCGGGCACGAACTCCTCGTCCGGCGCCGTCAGCAGCGCCAGACCGCCGCCCACCTCGTCGGGCGCCCCCTCCATGAAGTCGCGATAGAAGCGCACGAACTCCCTGGCCGCCTCGCGTGGATGGACGATCAGGCCGGCGAACACGATCGGCCCCACCGGGTGGAGGCGAAACTCGAACTCCGTCACGACGCCGAAGTTGCCGCCGGCACCCCTGAGGCCCCAGAACAGCTCGGCATGCTCGTTCGCGCTGGCCCGCACCACCCGGCCGTCGGCGGTGACGACCTCGGCCGAGAGCAAGCTCTGGCTGGTCGCGCCGTACTTGCGCTCGAGCCAGCCGGATCCGCTGCCGAGCGTGAAGCCGGCGACGCCCGTGTGCGTCACGCGCCCGCCGGTGACCGCCAGCCCGTGCTCCTGCGTCGCCGCGTCGAGCTCTGCCCAGGTGAGGCCGGCGCCGAAGCGGCCGGTACCGCCCTTCACGTCGATCTCGACGCCCTTCATCGGGCCCGTGTCGATCACGATTCCGCCGTCACAGCTGGAGTGCCCGGGCAGCGAGTGGCCGCCGCCGCGCACCGCGACGACCAGGTTCCGCTCGCGGGCATGGGCGAGCGCCGCCCGCACGTCATCCGGTCCGGTGCAGCGGGCGATCAGCGCCGGTCGCTTGTCGAACATCCCGTTGAAGACGGAGCGCGCCTCGTCGTACCCAGGGTGGCCGGGAGCGATCAGCTCGCCGGCGAAGCGCCCCTTGAGATCCTCGATGCCCCGTTCCCGCTCGGCAGTGCTGGCCACGTCAGCCCCCTCTCGCCACGTTGGCGCAGTGTGCCCGGGGATCGCTCGCCTCGCGACGTGGCGGGACGCTGATCTTTTGGCGGCGCGACCGCAACAATGCGGCAATGGCCA
>JAWVEW010000047.1:0-2755 GCA_033856495.1 Miltoncostaeaceae bacterium
TCGTCATCCGGACGAACAGGCCCTCCGGGCAGCGGGCGCCCGCCGGCCCCGGTGCCGACTCCGGCCACCACCACGTCCACCTCACCTCGGTCCTGGCCGCCTTCGAGCGAGAGCACGCGTGCGCACGAGCGGCACCTGGCGTCGATTGGCCCGACGGATCGGCCCGCCGGCGCATGTGCCGAAGCGCGCCCCGCCTCCGGGCCGACGCGGCGGACGACATCGATGAGCCGGCTGGCGAGCCATCTTGGCTCGTGGCCACTTGGCCGCGCACGCCACGGTCAATTGACCAATCGGCTCCTGGAACCACGTCCTGGGGCCGCCGGGATCGAGCACGCGAAACTGGCACGCCGGCGCGGCAAGCCACGATGGCGAGCCAACACGGGCCGGCGCACGCGATCTGGTACCCCTCCGCGGCCTCGGTTGACGGATCGCGCCGGCCCGCCGTCCGAGCGGAATCGGCGGAGGGCGTCGCCGAGTCCCGCTGGCGAGCCATCCTGGCTCGTGGCCACTTGGCCGCGCACGCCACGGTCAATTGACCGATCGGGTCACTGGCCCGGGCGAGCGATTGCAGGTAGTGGCGGACCACCCCCTCGCCGGCGGGCGTGTTCGGCGCGGTCTGGATGACCGGGAGGGCGCCTCCCCGAACGCTGCGCCGGCGACGAGGACGATCGTGGCGGCCGCCGCGACGACCTCAAGCTGCGTCCTCCCCCATGCCGCGACGCGCCCGTCTGCGACGGGTACGCCGACGTCCCCCGCCTGTCGAGCGCGCTGGACGACGCATCCGCGGCGCGTACCCTCGCAGGCGGTGACGGGATGATCCGTCAGCTCACCTGCCCGCAGCGGGCTACTTCGCCAGCCACCTCCGGCGCTTCTTCGCCCTCGCGCGCTTCCAGGCCGCCGGCCACGCGGCCCGCGCCGCCTCCTCGTCCTCCCGCTGGGCGACGAGCAGCTCGCCGGCCGCGAGCGGGGCGGCGCGGCTGTTGTCGCGAAGCCAGCCCTCGGCGACCACGGCGTCCTGGTGATCGCCCAGCACCGACTGCAGCCTGGCGATCGCCTTCGCGTGCCGCGCGGCCGGCTTCCCGACCACCTCGGAGGCGGCCTCCGCCGCATAGCGGGCGCGCTTCGCGCGGATGCGCACCTGATGGAGCTCCGCGTCGGAGGACGACGCGTCGAGGTCGGAGGCCGCTCGGGCGAGCCGCTTCCAGGGCTTCCGGACCAGCCGGGGCAGGAGGCGGGCCGCGCGCGCGGCGGCGTCGGGCACCGTCTGGGGTCTCTGCGCCGCGTCCACCAGGCGCTCGATGAGGGCCAGGTAGCGCTCGCTGCGCATGGAGGCGAGGAGGCTGCGGCGGGCCCGCTCGCGCTGCTGCTCCAGCCTGCCGAGGAGCGCGGCGGCCGGACCCTGATCGCGCTCGGGCAGTTCGGTGACCTGCCCGCGCAGCCGCTCGAGCAGCACGTCGGCGTCGCGCACGGCGCCGAGCTCGTCGCCTAGCCACTTCAGCTCGTCCTGGAGCGGCTTGCGCCACTCCGTCACCAGCAGCCGCTTGAAGCTGCGGAGGTCCGACCGCAGCCGGCGCGCTCCCACGCGCGCCTGGTGGACGTCCTCGGGATCGTCGCCCAGGCGCACGCCGGGGTCGTGGTGCAGGATCCGCAGCAGCGATCGGGTCACCGCCGCGCGCACCGCCTCGGCGGCGCTGGACCTCGCCCCGATGCTGGGCTCCACGAGATCCGGCGGGCCCTGGGCCTGAGCGCCGAGCGCGCGCACGACCTTGGGCAGCTGCTCCCGCGGCTCGGTCGCGCCCGCCTTTCGCAGCAGGCGCAGGAGCGCCTTCTGGATGCGGGCGTCGGCGCGCTCGTCGATCTCGACCTCGAGCTCGCGGAAGCGACGCTCGGGGGTGGGTCCCGCCTCGTCCCATGCGTCCTGCACCGCACCCGGGGCGCCCGGGAGCGGCTCGGCCACGACGTCATCGTCCACCACCTCGGCCAGCCGCGCGCCGTCGGCGTCGACCACCTCCACCACGCTGCGGCGGGTGCGCAGGCGCGCCACCGGAGCCAGCGGCGAGGAGCGCACGAACGCCCCCAGCAGGCTCGTGATCGCGGCGGGGACCGCTCCCGGCGCGCCCCCGTAGGTGAGCTCCCGGCGCGCCAGACCCGGCGCCGGGCCGTCCTCGGGCAGCTTGACGGTCCAACCCGTGGCGTCGCCCAGGCGATGGCGCACGCTGATGCCCGACCGCGCCAGCCGCAGGTCGGGGGTGTCGTAGTAGACGGCGTCGAGCGGCACCTCCGTCAGCGGGCGCGCCCGTGCGCCCGGAAGCCCCGAAAGGTCCGGCAGCACGAAGTCCGCCGGCGCCTCCAGCTTGACCTCACGCTCGACCACGTCCCTCACGATCCACCCCCGACGCTCGACGCGCTGTCGGCGCCGCTGCGCTCCAGCGCGAGCCGCTCGAGCCGCTCGTGCGTGTTCACGCCGGCCACCGTTGGCACCTTCTTCCAGGCTCCGTCGGCGCCCAAACTCCAGGCCAGCGTGTCGTCGGCCAGGTTCACCTCGAGGATCTCCGCCAGGCGCGCGGCGAGCTCGGGCCTGGTGACCGGCGTCACCGCCTCCACCCGGCGGTCGAGGTTGCGCGGCATCAGGTCGGCGGAGCCGATGTAGAAGCGCCGGCGCTCGTCCTCGCCGAACTCGAAGATGCGCGAGTGCTCGAGGTAGCGGCCGACGATCGAGCGCACGCGGATGTTCTCGGACAGGCCCGTGACCCCG
>JAWVEW010000048.1:0-5649 GCA_033856495.1 Miltoncostaeaceae bacterium
GGCAGACGCCGAGGACGGGCACGCGCCCGGCGAAGTGGCGGATGGCGTCGATCGATATCCCGGCCTCGGAGGGGGTCTTCGGCCCCGGCGAGACCACGATGTGGGTGGGCTCGAGCCGCTCCAGGCCCTGGAGGTCGATCGCGTCGTGGCGGTGGACGGAGAGCTCTGCGCCCAGCTCCGCCAGGTACTGGACCAGGTTGTAGGTGAAGCTGTCGTAGTTGTCGATCAGCGCGACGCGCATCGAGCCCTGACGCTCCGAGGTCGAGGTCGGCCGGGATTATCGCCGCGACGCTCGGCCGGCATCAAACCGACGCCAGCCGGTGGAGGAGCGGTCGGATGGCGGACGCCAGCTCCTGCGGCCGGTCGAGCTGGGGGGCGTGCGCGCCCGGCGCCGCGATGGGCTGCACGCCGAGCCGCGCGGCCAGCGCCGCCGCCGACGCCCGGAAGACCGGCGCGGACTCCCGGCCGCACATCACCACCACGGCATCCGACAGCGCCGCCAGCCGCTGCGCGTCGGGAGCGAAGCGGGCCCACGCCGGCGACTCGACCCGGAAGGCGACCTCGCCGTTGCCGCGGATGCGCGAGGGCCGGTCGGGATCGAGGTTCGCCCCCTCGCCGAGCACGACCCGCAGGAAGGCGTCGACCGCCCCGCCGGGGCCGCCGTCCGCCCAGCCGTCCTCGATGGCGGCGGAGAGCCGGGCGTGCGCCTCGGCCGGTCGCTCCATCAGGGCGGGGAGCCACGGCTCGTGCAGGATCGCGCCGAGGGCGGCGCCGGGGTGGCGCAGGAGCACCGCGAGCGCGATCGCGCCGCCGCCGCTGGTGCCGTAGAGGACGGCCGGCGCGAGCCCGAGGGCCTCGACCAGCGCCGCCGCGTCGTCGGCCTGCTCCTCCACCGACGTGGAAGCCCACCCGGCGGGGCGCGGGCTGCGCGAGTTGCCCCGGCGGTCGTAGGTCACGACGGTGAACTCGTCCGCCAGCAGCAGCGCCACGCGGTCGAACGTGCCCCCGTCGCCCAGGATGCCGGGGATCATGAGGACCGGCGGCCCCGCGCCCCGCACCTCGTGATGGAGCTCCGCGCCGGCGACCCGGAGCGTCGGCATCACCAGCGGTCCTGCTGGGCCGCCACCTCGATCGCGCGGAAGAGGGCGGCCGCCTTGTTCTGCGTCTCGGCATACTCGGTGGCGGGGACCGAGTCGGCCACGATGCCGGCGCCCGCCTGGACGTGGGCGACGCCCCCGCGGCACACGATGGTGCGGATGGTGATGCAGGTGTCGAGATCTCCGGCGAAGCTCAGGTAGCCGACGGCGCCGCCGTACGGGCCGCGCTTGGTGGGCTCGAGCTCGTCGATGATCTCCATCGCGCGCACCTTCGGGGCGCCGGAGAGCGTGCCGGCCGGGAAGGCCGCGCGCAGCGCGTCGGTGGCTCGCCGCCCCTCGGCAAGCCGGCCCTCCACCGAGCTCTCGATGTGCATCACGTGGCTGTAGAGCTGGACGCCCATCAGGTCCTTGACCCGCACGGTGCCGGAGGCGCAGACGCGCCCGAGGTCGTTCCGCCCGAGGTCGACCAGCATCACGTGCTCTGCGCGCTCCTTCGCGTCGGCGAGCAGCTCCCGGGCGAGCCGCTGGTCCTCGGCCAGCGTCTGCCCTCGCGGACGGGTCCCGGCGATGGGGTGCATCTCCACCATCCCGCCCTCGACCTTCACGAGCATCTCGGGAGACGAGCCGACGAGCGCGGCGTCCTCCGTCTCGATGAAGAACATGTAGGGCGAGGGGTTGACGGTGCGAAGCCCCCGGTAGACGGCCAGGGGGTCGAGCGAGATGGGCGCCGAGAACCGCTGCGAGGGGACCACCTGGAAGGCGTCGCCGGCGAAGACGTACTCGCGCACCCGCTCGACGGCGCCCTCGAAGGCCTCGCGCGTGAGGTTGCTCGTGATCGGCCCGAGCACCATCTCGCCCTCGCGCGGGGGCGGCGGCGGCACCGGACCGTCGAGGCGCGCCCGCAGCTCGGACAGCGTCGCCACCGCCCGCCAGTAGGCGGGCTCGGGGTCGACGTCGGGATCGAGCGGGCACGGCACCAGCAGCGTGAGCGTGCGTCGCAGGTGATCGAAGGTGGCGGTGGGGCCGGTGATCATCACGTAGAGGTCGGGCAGCCCGAGGTCGTCGGGCGGCACGTCGGGCAGCCGCTCCACTCGCCGCACCAGGTCGTAGCCGAAATAGCCGACCGCGCCGCCGGAGAACGCGACCGGCTCGGAGGGCGGCGCCATCCGCACCGCCTCGACGGCGTCCTCGACGGCGCCGAAGGGGTCGCCGGCGTCCAGCTCGCGCACGCCGCCGTCGACGCCCCGCATCACGAGCGCCTCGCCCTCCGCGCGGATGATCGCCTGGGGGCGGATCCCGATCATCGAGTAGCGGCCGAGCCGCTGGCCCTCCTCCACCGACTCGAACAGGAAGGCCGGGCCGCCGTCGCGCAGCTTGAGCAGGGCGCTGACCGGCGTCTCGCAGTCGGCCACGTAGCTGTGCGAGATCGGCGCCTGCCCGTAGCGGCCGGCCGCCGCCAGCGCGCGGATCTCGTCGAGCCCGGGGCTGACCCGCAGCCCCGCCTCCTGACGGGGCGGCACCTCCAGGCGCAGCGTGCTCACGCGTCGGCCCCGCCGGCGGGCCGGCGGGCGGCGAGCTCCGCGGCCACGTCCTCCAGGGACACGCCGGCCGCCCGCCAGAGCACCGTGAGGTGGTAGAGCAGGTCGGCGCTCTCCTCCACCACGCGCTGGCGCTCGGCGCCCTTGGCCGCGATCACGACCTCGGTGGCCTCCTCCCCCACCTTCTTGCAAACCGTGTCTATGCCCTTGGCCAGGAGGCGGGCGGTGTAGGAGGAGGCGGGGTCGCTGGCGGCCGCCCGATCGGCGACGACGGCCTCCAGGTCGCCGAGGCTGGCGAAGGGCTCGCCGTCGCCGCCGAGCAGCGGCGTGAAGAAGCAGGTCGGTGCGCCCGTGTGACAGGCGACGCCCGTCTGGTCCACCAGCACCACCAGCGCGTCGCCGTCGCAGTCGAGCCGGATCGCGCGCACCGCCTGGGTGTTCCCGCTCGTGGCCCCCTTGTGCCAGAGCTCGCCGCGGGAGCGGCTCCAGAACCAGGTCTCGCCCCGGTCCAGCGTGCGCTCGAGCGACGCCGGGCTCATCCAGGCGAGCATCAGCACGCGGCCGGTGGTGGCGTCCTGGACCACCGCGGGCGCCAGGCCGTCCGGGCCGAAGCGGACCCGCTCGACCAGCTCCCGCACCGCCGGGGCCGCCGCCGCGCCGCTCATCGGACGGTGCCGTCCACGCCGCCGTGCTCGCGCAGGATCTGGACGGCGGAGCTGGAGCCCAGGCGCGAGGCGCCGGCGTTGATCATCGCCGAGGCGTCCTCCAGGGTGCGGATGCCGCCGGCCGCCTTCACCCCCACCTCGCCCGGCAGCGACTCCCGCATCAGCTCGACGTCGTGAACCGTGGCGACGGTGCCCATGCCGGTGGCGGTCTTGGCGAAGTCGGCGCCCGCCTCGGCCACGAACCGGCAGGCGAGTCGCTTCTGCTTGTCGGTGAGGTACGGGGCCTCGATGATCACCTTGACCATCACCTCGCCGCGGGCGTCGTTCACGGCCCGCGCCCGCACCGCGCGCACGAGGCGCACGAGCTCGTCGCGCACCATCCTGTAGTCACCCGAGAGCATGGCCGACACGTTCATCACCACGTCGAGCTCGTCGGCGCCGGCCGAGACGGCCCGCTCCGCGCAGGCCAGCTTGGAGCTCGGGAGCTCGGCGCCGTGAGGGAAGGCCACGACCGTGCAGACCTTGACGTCGCACCCGCGCAGGCGCTGGGTCATGAGCGGCAGGAAGGCCGGGAACGCGCAGACCGCGGCGAGGTGCAGCTCGCGGGCCTCGCCGCAGACGCGGGCCACATCGTCCTGCGTGGCGCGCGGGTTCAGCACCGTGTAGTCGAGGGTCTTGGCGAGCTCCTCGACCCGCATCAGCCCGCTGCGCGCAGGGCCGCGGACCGCTCCGCGCACGAAGCGCGCCGCCCGCCCACGCGACCTCCGGACGCCACCATGGCGGCGAGTATAGCGGCCCCCGCCAGGATCCCCGGTGCCTGAGCTGCCGGAGCTCCAGGCGCTCGCGGAGGGCCTCGCGCAGCGGGTCGCGGGGCGCTCGGTGGAGGCCGTGGCGCTCTGGGGGCCGGCGACCCTGAAGACCGCGGTGCCGCCCCTCGAGGCGTTGGTCGGCAGGCGTCTGGAGCGGGTCTGGCGGCGGGGGAAGCTCCTCGGGGTCGCCGCCGGCGAGCTCACCCTGCTGATCCACCTGATGACCGCGGGGCGCCTGGGGCTGGCGCCGGCGGGAGCCTCGTGGCCGCGCCCGCCGCGGCGTGCGGCGACGCTCGGGCTGCGGCTCGAGGGCGGCGACGACCTCGTCCTCCGCGAGCTCTCGGGCGAGCACCGCGCGAGCGCCCACCTGCTCGACGACGCCGGCCTGGCCGCCCACCGGCAGCTCGCCGAGCTCGGTCCCGAGCCGCTGGGCCTCGACGCCGAGGGGTGGCGCGCCGCCCTCGCCGGCCCGGGCCGGCCGCCGGCCCGGCTGCACACCGCCATCCGCCAGGGCCGGCGGGTGGCCGGCATCGGCCGCCAGTACTGCAACGAGATCCTCTGGGCGGCGCGCCTCGCCCCCTACGCGCGCACCGACCGGCTCGACGACGAGGCGTGGGCGCGTCTCGCGCGGGGCGCCGAGGCGGTGCTGGGGCAGGCCCTGGCGCGCGCCCGGGAGCGGATCACGAGCGACCTGCCGGACCGCGAGGTCCGGGTCAGCGCCGTCCACGGCCACGCCGGCGACCCGTGCCTTCGCTGCGGCACGCGCCTCGAGCGGGTCTCGTTCGAGGGCTTCGACCTCGTCTACTGCCCTCAATGCCAGACCGGCGGGCGCATCTATGCCGACCGCCGCCGGAGCCGCTTCCTGCGCTGATCCGCCCCGTGTGACGTCACTCCGAGAGAGCCTCGTGACGGCGAACCCGCGGCTCAGGTCTCGACTGTTGCACCCAAGATACGTCCAGTGCTGGCACTGATGAGCGCCGATTCGTGGATGGACAGCATCCTCCCGTGTACCGCCAATGACCTGCGACCTGCGAATCGGCACGTCGCTCATCACACACGGGAGGATCACCATGTCGACGTCCATCATCGCCCGCAGTCCTCGACTCGCGGCCGCGCTTGCCACCGCTGCGCTCGGCATCGCCGCCATGGGAGCCGGCACCCAGTCCGCACAGGCCGCCGAATGCGCGAATGCCGACACCACGGTCGTCAACACGCGCGCATCCGGAGACATCTCCGCCAGCGACAATCGGGCCGAGGTCCGCCAGGCGATGGTCTGCCTCGTCAACCAGCAGCGGGCGGCATACCGGATCAGGCCTCTCGCCGTGCACGCCCAGCTCACGAAGGGTGCGCAGAGCGTCGCCAGTACCGTCCGCGGGACCGCGATCTCATTCGCCGGACAGCCCGCCCGAGTGAGCGCATACTGCTCCGGCGCCGCGAGCTGCACGTTCTACGAGTACGGCATCGTCATCGAGTACGGGACCGCGCGCCACGCCGTGAGCACCCTCCTGGGCAATCCGGACGTGAGGAGGGTGCTCCTCAG
>JAWVEW010000049.1:0-9437 GCA_033856495.1 Miltoncostaeaceae bacterium
GGATCACCGTCGGCCCACCTTGGAGCCGCTGGACGAGGAGGTCGACCACGTCCGCGGTCTGGCAGCCGGCCGTCTGATTGTCGAGTACGGCGACTACGAATGCCCGTACTCGCGGCAAGCGTTCCGGGAGATCGAGCGCGTCGAGCGCCAGATGGGCGGGGGGATCCGCTTCGCCTTCCGGCATTTCCCGCTCGTCGACATCCACCCGCATGCCCTTGCGGCCGCGGCTGCCGCCGAGGCGGCTGCCCTCCAGGGCCGGTTCTGGGACATGCACGACCTGCTCTTTCGTGGCCAGAAGGCGCTCGAAGGCGACGATCTCCAGCGATACGCCGCCAGGCTCGAGCTCGACGCCGCACGCTTCGATCAGGACCGGTCCGGGCCCCAGGTCCTGCGGCGTATTCGTCGGGACGTCGAGAGCGGCATGGCGTCGGGCGAGGTGCGGGGCACACCGACCCTGTTCATCGACGGTGTCGGGCACCGCGGCGGCTACGACGCGGCGACCTTGATGGAGGCATTGGCCGAATGAGCGCGATCTGCTCTCATCTCGACACCATCACGGTCACGGAGCTGCCCGCCCAGATCGCCGGCTGCGAGGACTGCCTGGCGATCGGGGGGACGTGGATGCACCTGCGCATGTGCCAGTCCTGCGGGCGCATCGCATGTTGCGACAGCTCGCCGCACCGGCACGCCTCGGCCCACGCCCGCAGCTCTGGGCACCCGATCGCCCGCTCCGCCGAACCGGGGGAGGACTGGAGCTGGTGCTACCTGGACAACGTGGCGTTCGTGGTCACCGGCTGAGAGGGACGGAACATGGAACTCGGCATCTTCGGCGTCGGAGACCGGCATCCGAACGCGGACACCGGTCGCACATCCACCGAGCACGAGCGCATCGCCAGCATCGCCCGGATCGCGAAGCACGCCGAGGACGTCGGCCTCGACGTGTACGCGCTCGGCGAGCACCACAACCCGCCGTTCATCCCCAGCTCGCCGACGACGATCCTCGCCTACGTCGCGGCGAAGACGGAGCGGATCGTGCTGTCGACCTCGACGACGCTGATCACGACCAACGACCCGGTCAAGATCGCCGAGGACTACGCGACGCTGCAGCACCTCGCCGAGGGGCGGGTCGACCTGATGCTCGGCCGCGGCAACACCGCCGAGGTCTACCCCTGGTTCGGGAAGGACATCCGCCAGGGCATCGCGCTCGCGCTCGAGAACTACGCGCTGCTGCGTCGGCTTTGGGACGAGGAGGTCGTCGACTGGGAAGGTCGTTTCCGCACGCCGCTGCGCGGCTTCACGGCCACTCCGCGGCCCCTCGACGGGATCCCGCCGTTCGTCTGGCACGGATCGATCCGCAGCCCCGAGATCGCGGAGCAGGCCGCATACTACGGCGACGGCTTCTTCGTCAACAACCTCCTCATGTCGCACGACTACTTCAAGCGGTACGTCGACTTCTACCGTCTCCGTTACGAGCACCACCGCGCGGAGGGCCGACACGCCGGACCCGAGGGCGGCATCGTCGGCGCGGGCGGAGCGATCTACATTCGGCCGCGCTCCCAGGACGCCTGGCGGGAGTTCCGCCCGGTCTACGACGGCCATCCGATCCTCAGCAGCACCGGCAGTCTGGAAGATGCGGCCGCGACCACCGGCCTCAACGTCGGCAGCCCGGCCGAGATCGTGGAGCAGGTATCGGCCCAGCGCCATCTGTTCGGCGATTACCAGCGCCAGCTCTTCGCGGTCGACATGGCGGGCATCACGGAGCAGACGGTGCACGAGCAGCTGGACCTGATCGGCGCCGAGGTGTTGCCGCCGTTGCGACGCGAGTTCGCGTCGAGCGCCGCCGCCGCGTAATCGTTCGTGGCCACCTCTCGGCGGACCGGGGAGGCGATGGGATCACGGTCGAGGAGCGCCCGGAGGCCCTCGTGGTCGACCTGACCGCGATCGATCTGATCGACTCGGCCGGGCTCGGCGCGTTGGTGAGCCTTCGGAACCGGCTCCGGCACGATGGACACCGGCTCGGCGTCGCCTTCAGCCGCTCGGCGTCGATCTTCCGGACGGCAGGCCTGTCGTCGGCGTTCGTCGGCGCCGCGGATTCCGACACGGTGCTCAGCCGCCTCCGGCCGACCGGACACGATCCTCCGTTACGACCCGAGGTGTGACCGGGAATCCGCTGGCCGTCGGGGACGGAGCCGACGGAGAACGGGCATGATCTCCTCCGAGGGAGATGAGTACGCCTGACCCGCTGCGGCCCGGGCCGCGTGACCACCTCCTCACTCGAGCGCTCGTCCGCCTCCTCGAGTCGGTCGATCCGCGCGTCGTGGATCGTCTTGCCCTGGACGGCGCCGAAGGGCCGCGCCGGCTGGCCCGCCACCTCGCCACGGTCGTCGAACGTGAGCTCGCCGGCCTCGGTGACGACCGGGAAACCGCGCGACGCCAGGCCGAGATCGTCAACGCGCTCCTGGGCTCGCACGAGGACGAGATGATCGTCATCCCGCCGGAGGTCTGGACGGGCATGCGCGCTCCACCGTCCGGCGTCTCGGGGGGCTCGGCGCCCGTACGGCTGCCCGCGACACCGTTCGCGGTCAGCGACCTGCTCGTCAACGCCGATGGACAGCCCAACATCGGCAGCGAGCTGCGCGCCGAGTTGTCGAGCGCCGACCAGGTCGACCTCATCTGCGCCTTCGTCATCTGGAGCGGCGTGGTTCACCTTCGCGACGCGCTGCGGGGCGTCGTCGAGCGCGGAGGACGCGTGAGGGTCATCACCACGACCTACATGGGGGCGACCCAGCGCCGCGCAGTCGACGAGCTCGTGGGTCTCGGGGCTGAGGTCCACGTGGCCTTCGACGCACGGACCACCAAGCTCCACGCGAAGGCGTGGCTGCTCGAGCGCGGATCTGGCCTGACCACCGCGTTCATCGGCTCGTCGAATCTCTCTCACACCGCCCTCTTCGACGGGCTGGAGTGGAACGTGCGGCTCTCGGCCGTCGACGCGCCGCACGTGGTCGACCGCGTTCGCGTGATGTTCGACAGCCACTGGGCCTCGGAGCACTTCGAGCCGTACGACCCGCTGACCGGCGCGGATCGCCTCGATCGGGCTCTGGGCAGTCACCGCGACCGGGAGCAGGGCGCCGGGATTTCCTTCGCCGGCCTGGATGTCCACCCCTATCCGCACCAGGAGCGGATCCTCGATCGGCTTCGGGTCGAATGCGAGCGTCACGACCGCCATCGGAACCTCGTGGTGGCCGCGACCGGGACGGGGAAGACGGTGGTCGCCGCGCTCGACTATCGCGCCCTGTGCGAGGCGCACGGCCGACCGCTGTCGCTCCTCTGCGTCGCCCACAGGGAGCAGATCCTCCAGCAGGCGATGGCGACCTTCCGAGCGGTCGTCCACGACGGATCCTTCGGCGCGATCCACGGCGGCGGCCGCCCCGCGGAGGGCGCGCACGTCTTCGCGATGGTCCAGTCGCTGCATCCCGAGCTGATCCAGCGGATGCCGCCCGACGCGTTCGACGTCGTGGTGATCGACGAGTTCCACCACGCCGCCGCGCCCAGCTACCGGCGGTTGATCGAGCACCTGCAGCCTCGCGAGCTCGTGGGCCTCACCGCCACACCGGAGCGGATGGACGGCCAGGACGTCACCGAGTTCTTCGACGGTCGGATCGCGTTCGAGATGCGGCTGTGGGAGGCGATCGACGAGGGCTTTCTCGTGCCCTTCCAGTATTTCGGGGTCTCGGACGGGACCGACCTCAGGGACCTCCAGTGGCGGCGCGGCGGTTACGCGACCGAGCAGCTGGACCGGCTGATCACCGGCAACGACGCGCGCGTCGCAAAGCTCCTCGCCGCGCTCCAGCGCGTGCTGGCGGATCCGGGTCGGATGCGAGCCCTCGGCTTCTGCGTCAGCGTCGCCCACGCTCGCTACATGGCCCGGAAGTTCACCGAGGCGGGGCTCGCCGCGCTGGCGGTCGACGGCGCGACACCCGAGCCCGAGCGCGCGGCGGCCCTCCGCCGGCTCGCTGCCGGAGAGCTGCGCTGCCTCTTCTCGGTGGACGTCCTGGGAGAGGGGGTCGACGTGCCGGTGGTCGACACCGTGCTGCTCCTGCGCCCGACCGACAGTGCGACCGTCTTCACCCAGCAGATCGGACGAGGGCTGCGGCGCTCGCCCCACAAGGCCCACGTCACGGTGATCGACCTGGTCGGCCAGCAGCATCGCCAGTTCCGGTTCGACCGCCGGCTGACCGCGATCGTCGACCCGCGCCGGGGCCCCATCCGTGAGCAGGTCGAGCAGGGATTCCCGTTCCTCCCGTCTGGCTGCCACCTCGAGTTGGACCGCCTGAGCAGCGAGATCGTGCTGGAGAACCTCCGCTCCGCCGCCCGGCTGAGTCACTGGACGGCGCTCGTGGACGATCTGCGGGGCTGCGGCGACGTGACACTCACCGAGTTCCTGCGCCGCACCGTCCGGGAGCCGATCGATCTCTATCGAGGCGGAGAGCGATCGTGGACGCGGCTCCGACGCGACGCGGGGCTGCCAACCGGCCGCTCGCAGGGCGACGGCAGGGAGCAGGCCTTGCTGCGCAGCATCGGGCGCATGCTGCACATCGACGACCCGGAACGGGTTCGCTTCTACCGCGAGATCCTGGCCGACGCCGATCCGCCATCGCAGGGGGCGGTCGATGGACGCCGCCGCCGGCTGCTCTCGATGCTCCATTTCGGATTCTGGGGGGTGAGGGAACGGTTCGAGGACCTCGACGCCGGCCTTCGGGCGGTGTGGGAGCACGAGGCCGTGCGAGCCGAAGTCGCGCAGCTGCTCGCCGCCCTGGACGAGCGCAGCTCGACCGTGCCACGGCCCGCGGCCCTGCCGCCCGAGATCCCCCTGCTGGTGCACGCCAGGTACAGCCGCGACGAGATCCTCGCCGCCTACGCCGTCGGCGACGCGGCGCACCCCCCGCAGGTGCGCGAGGGCGTGAAGCACGTACCGGAGGCGCACACCGACCTCTTCTTCGTGACGCTGCACAAGTCCGAGCGCGACTACTCGCCGACCACGATGTACCGGGATTACGCGGTCTCCAGGAACCTCTTCCACTGGGAATCCCAGGCGACCCAGCGCGCACGGTCTCCCAGCATCCGGCGCTATGTCGAACACGAACGACGCGGCGGCACGATCATGCTCTTCGTGCGGGAGCGCAAGCAGACCGGCACGGGCGCGACGGCGCCCTATGTCTGCCTGGGTCCCGCCCGCTACGTCGAGTCATCCGGGGAGCGGCCGGTCTCGTTCACCTGGCGCATCGACACCCCGATGCCCGAGGACCTCTTCGAGATGGCGCGCGCCGTCGCCGCTGCCTGATTTCTGCTGTCCGCCAGGCGTCCGGGTGTCAAACGCTCACTCCGCGATGCGCACCTCCGGGGCGATGCGCGCGCCGGAGGCCGGCGTGACGAGCCCCGGCCGGCGCACGCGCTCGCCGGCCGGCCTGTCGATGGGAAGCGTCGCCGCGGCGCTCGTGGAGGCGGTCGGCCTCGCGGCGCACCTCCGCGGGCCGGACCTACTGCCCCTCCCGTTCGGCGACCGGCGCGCCACCAGCGAACGACCTCACGGGACGAGGCGGATGCGCCGGACCAGCGGCGCCGGCTTTCGCTCGCCCGCCCGCGGCCGCGCGCCGACCACGTAGCCCAGCGCCACGTTGAGCCGCGTGCGGAGGTTGAAGGTGTGCGCCCGGAAGGGCACCGGGATGCAGACGCTCCGCCGGCCCCCGAGGAGGAACACGACCCGCCTCTGACCGAAGAGCCGGATGCTCTTCGTTCCGCTGAAGATGGAGACGAGGATCCGCGCCGGGCGTCTGCTCGCGACCCTGACCAGCACGCACTTGGAGCGCGTGAGGGAGGTCAGGGACACGGTGGACGGGGCCACGATGGTCGTCGGGCCGCCCTGGATCACCTGCGGGGCCGGGATCGTGGTCTGCAGGTTGGCGGCCTGGAGGGCCGCCGGGCAGCCGATGAACGTGGACGTCAGCGGGCCGAAGGCGGCGCCGGTGGTCGTGGTGCCGGTCGTGCTGAAGGAGCCGCCGTCCGCCGCGAGGGTCAGGTAGAAGGTCCCGGTTCCCTCCGGAACGGTGAAGACGGCGTTGGCGGTGCCGCCCGAGACGGTGCCGCTGATGGTCTCCTGCGCCCCCAGCAGCGTGCCCGAGAGGGCCGTCCCGGTCTGCGTGAACGAGAACACGCTGCTGCCCCGCGCCGTCCAGAGCCCCGAGAAGGGGCCCCCCGGGCAGCGCGCCGCCGGCGCCGGACCCGGCTGTGGCGTCGTGGTGGTCGGTGGAGGAGGAGGCGGCGGCGGCGGGGCCGTGCGCGGCTCCGTGCCACCGCCCTCGTACGTCCACGTGAAGCTGAACCCCGTCCCGTACTGGGTGACGCCGGAACCGTTCGCCTTCAGCCCATCCGCGGTGAGCGTCGCGGTGAAGGTGCCGCCGACCCCGGTGCAGACGAGGCTCATGTACGCGAAGTTCGCCGTCGAGCCGTCGGGCGAGGCGGTGGCCGTGTAGGTGATTCCGGGCAGCGCCGTACTGCCCGGACAGAGCGCGGTGCCGGTGATCTGGGTGCCGGTCTGGGTGAGGGTCATGAGCCCGCCGTCGCCGCCGCGCCACTGGCCGGTCCAGGGGTTCGCGGGCAGCGCCTGAGCAGGACCGGCCAGGCACAGACAGGCAGCTGCAACGAGGCCCAGCGCAACCAGCCGGAGGATCCGATCTCGCCTCACGCTGCCTCTTACCGCCGGCCGCCCCTGCCGGTCAAGGCCGGTGGCCTCACATGCGGCCGGAGGGCACCGAAGCGGCGGCCCCGTTCCCCAGGTGCGCACGGGCCGCGAGGGCCGGCGCCGACCGCGGCGCACGACCGGCACGCCGCTCGCCCGCCAGCCTCCACGCGAGCTCCTCGTACCTCGTCGTCATGGCGTCGGCGGAGAAGTGCTGCGCGACCCAGCGCCGACACGCGCGCCGGTCGATCTCGTCGATGCGGGCGACGGCATCCACCAGCTCGTCGGCCGTGGCGCGCACGAAGCCGGTCAGCCCGTCGGCCACGACCTCCGGCGCCGCGCCGAGTGCGGTGGCGAGCACGGGCGTTCCGCAGGCCATCGCCTCGATCATCACCATGCCGAAGGGCTCGGGCCAGGCGATCGGGAACAGCAGGGCGCGGGCGCCCCCCAGCAGCTCGTACTTCCCGGCGGCGTCGAGCTCCCCCAGCCAGACGACGTCCGGTCCGAGCTCGGGCGCGACGTGGCGCGCGAAGTACTCGTGCTCGGCCGGCTCCCGACACTTCGCCGCCATGAGCAGTGGGAGGCCGTTGGCGCGGGCGATCCTGATGGCGTCGGCCGGCCCCTTCTCCTCCGACATCCGCCCCAGGAAGGCGAGATAGCCGTCAGATTCGGCGTGAAACGGGGCGGAGGCGAGGTCGAGCCCGTTGTGGCAGACGCCGGCGAAGGGAAGCCAGGGAGCCATCGCGCGCTGCGCCCGGCTGATGGCGACAAGCCGCAGGTCGGGCGAGCGGCGGGCGATCCCGGCGTAGATCTCGACCGGGACGGGCCAGAGCGGGCCGTGCACCACGTGGAGGCTCGGGATCGGAAGCCCGGATGTGATCAGCGCGCCGAGCGGGCCCGAGTGGTCCATCAGGACGTCCACGTCGGCGAGGGCATCCGCCCCGGCCAGTGCGTGCCGCCAGTCGGCCGTCTGCTCGCCCATCGTCTGCGGCAGCGCGTCGAGCGGCGTCACCACCTCGGCCCCGGGGAGATGAGACCCGGGAGCGGCGACCATGATCACCTCGTGCCCGCGCTCGACGAGCCCCTCGCCCAGCGTCGCGACCACCTGCTCGATGCCCCCGTAGCTCGACGGCGGGACAGGGAGCCAGGGAGGGGCCAGCAGACCGATCGTCAACCGTTCGCGCCCGGCGCGCAGCCGCTCATGCACGACGTTCGCTGGCATAGAGCCTCGCCTCTGCCGGCCATGAGTGGCGGTCGAGAAAGCGGAGGAGGCTGGCTGGCGGCGACCTCTCCGGGCCCCGCGGCCGGCTCATCAGCCCACCTGGGGAAGTGACTCGAGCGTCCTTGCGCCCGGGGAGCGTACTCCCTTTGCCGCAGGCTTCCGGCGTACCGGCGGCCTCAGCGCCTGCGCGTGCGCCTGGTTCCGCCCGCGGTCTTGCGCATCACCCCGACCTCCTCGAGGGAGCGCCCGGCCCCCAGCGCGACGCAGGCGAGGGGCGACTCGGCCACGTGGACGGGAACCTGCGTCTCGGCGCGGAGGCGCTCGTCCAGGCCACGCAGCAGCGCGCCCCCGCCGGCGAGCATGATCCCGCGGTCGACGATGTCCGAGGCCAGCTCGGGGGGCGTGCGATCGAGGGTGGAGATGACCGCGGCGACGATCTGGCCCACCGGCTCGGCGAGCGCCTCGCGCACCTCCTCGGAGGAGAGCGTCACGCTCTTCGGAAGGCCGCTGATCAGGTCCCGACCGCGGATCTCGACCTCCTCCTCCTGCGCCAGCGGCGAGGCCGACCCGATCGCGAGCTTGATCTCCTCGGCGGTCTGCAGGCCGACCGCGAGCCGATACTCGAGCCGCACGTGGGCGACGATCGCCTCGTCCATCTCGTCGCCGCCGACGCGCAGGGACTGGCAGACCACCATCCCCCCGAGCGAGATCACCGCGACCTCGCTGGTGCCGCCGCCGATGTCCACGATCAGGTTGCCGGCGGGCTCCGCCACCGGCAGGCCGGCGCCGATGGCCGCCGCAAGCGGCTCCTCGATCAGGAAGACCTCGCGCGCGCCGGCGGCCCGCGCCGCCTCCTCCACGGCACGCCGCTCCACGCCGGTCACGCCGGAGGGGACGCAGACCACCACCCGCCGGCGGGCGAAGCGGCGCGGCAGCGCCTTCTCGATGAAATAGCGCAGCATCTCCTCCGTGACGGCGAAGTCCGAGATGACGCCGTCCCGCAGGGGCCGGATCGCGGCGATCGTGGCGGGCGTTCGGCCGATCATGCGCTTCGCCTGGTCGCCGACCGCATACACCTCGTTGGTGCGCTGATCGATCGCCACGACCGACGGCTCGGCCAGGATGATCCCGCGGCCGCGCACGTAGACCAGGGTGTTGGCCGTTCCCAGGTCGACGGCCATGTCCCCGCTCGCCCCGCCGAGCCGATCCAGAAGCAGCATTCGTGCGCCTCGTGCGTCGGCGTGGAGGCGTGCAGGCCGGCGCAAGCGATGCGCCGCGCGACCAGTCTAGGCGGTCTCGCCTACAGGGGCCGGGCCCGGTCGGGCAGCTCGCACGCCAGGGCGAGACGAATCCCCCACCCGTCCAGGCGCCGGCGGACGGGCGAGGCGGGGTCGTCGAGCTCGGCCGACTCGGCGCGCATCAACGCGCCCAGCCGCCTGAGCGCCGCCTCCTCGTCCTGCTCGAGCGGGCCTGCCTCTT
>JAWVEW010000050.1:0-5412 GCA_033856495.1 Miltoncostaeaceae bacterium
AACCGGAGACGAGGCCGGTCGGGAAGGCAGGCGCCTTGACGCCCACGTCGAGAAACGGCGCCACCCCGGCGTTGTTGAGCCCGTTCGGGATCTGGTCCGACTGGCGTGGAGGGGGCGCGTCGGACCAGTTCGTGTGTGAGTAGAAGTCCTGGGCGACGTGGAGGGCGGCGCCGATGTGGGCGAGCACGCGGCACTTGGCGGTCGGACCGAACGCGAACGGCCTCCCGAAGTTGCAAGGCAGCGCCACGTCCTGAAGGTCGATCCGGCTCTTCGCGTCGAGCAGCGACTCGGCCTGGTCTCTCGCCGTCTCGAGCCGCGACACGATGACGTTTCGGCAGGCCGTGAAGGCCGCCTGCGCCTCCGCCTGGGTCTGCCCGTAGGTGCCGGCAGCCGGGGCGAGCAGCACGAAGTCCCCGTCGTCGCAGTGGAATGTGGCGCCCTGGGGCGGAGGGTTGTCCGGCCATCCCACCCCGTCCCAGGGACGCGCCGGCGTGCCGGCGAGCGCATCGAGGGTCGCCGGCTCGAAGCAGTCCGGCAGCACCTTCCCGAGAGGTGGACCGCACTGGAGCGCCAGCCGGGTCATGTGCATGTGCTCATTGCGCTGGTCGCCGGGGCCGCCCTGGATCGTCCCGAACCCGAGGGCCTGCGCGCACAGCACCGCACAGAGGGCAAGCGCCGCGGCGAGCGTACCGACGACCGAGCGAATGGGCGACACGGCGCGACGTCCTCCGGGAGGGCCGACGCTAACCCGCGTCGGGTTTCGTTTCAACGTGGGAACTCCAAGAACGAGCGCTACTTCGAGAGGCCTTCGAACAGGCGAGCCTCGGGCTCCGCCTTGACGTGCCGCGAGATGCGTTGGTCGATCTGCGGACGGATCAGCGAGTGCAGGCGCCGGTGGGTCGCCGAGCGTGGACCCGGGAACGCGGAGCGGGATGCCCCCGATGGGGGATCCCCGTGCGACACGCTGGCTAGCGGTGGCGCACCACGATCTGCTTGCGCTTGGAGAGCGCCGCGACTGTGCGGGCGTCGAGCGGGAGGTGGGCGCGCACCAGCTCAGGCGGCGTCAGCGCCATCCACTGGTCGAGCGAGACGTCGGCGTAGCGGTCGCTGCGGAACATCTCCAGGAAGCGCAGGGTCCCGGGGCCGGTGTTCTCGATGTAGTGGCCCATCGGGAACGGGACGTAGCCGACGTCGCCGGCCTGGTAGTCGAAGGTGTTCGCCACCCCGCCGGAGGCGAACACGGTCATGCGCCCGCGTCCGGCGAGGTAGTACTGCCATTCGTCGCCGTTGGGGTGCCAGTGCAGCTCGCGCATTCCGCCGGGGTCGATCTCCACCAGCGCTGCGGCGATCGTCGTCGACGCGGGGAAGCTCGTCGAATCGACGATCCGGACGCGCCCGCCCGGGCACTCGATCGGTCTCTGGGCCATCAGGTGGTAGGCGAAGCCGTTCGGGACGGTCCCGGCGGGGGAGGGGACCTCATCGGACGCGAGCGGGCCGGGGACCTTGGCGGGGAAGATGTAGCGCTTCTGCTCGATGTCGGCCGGGATGCGGGCGAATGAACGGGGCGGCACGCCGAAGTTCTCGGCCAGCACCTCGCGGGGCGTGTGCGCGAACCAATCGGTGAGCAGGAAGGTGTCGAACTCCGAGAAGTCGCCATCGTCGAACACCAGCAAGAACTCACAGCCCTTCTCCAGGCCCTGGATCGAGTGCGGGATCCCGGCAGGGAAGAACCACAGGTCACCCTCGGCGACGTCGGCGACGAAGTTGCGCCCCTCGGCGTCGACCGCCGTGATCCGGGCACCGCCCGCGAGCATCAGCGCCCACTCCGCCGCGCTGTGCCAGTGCAGCTCGCGGATGGCGCCGGGCTTCAGGCGCATGTCGACGCCGGCGATGGCCTTGGCGACCGGGAGGTCGCGCACCGTGACCTCGCGCGCCCACCCGCCTGCAGTGACGCGCGTGTGCGCGCTTGCGAATGAGAACTTGAGGTTCGGCAGCTCGCCCGCGTCGGTGGTGGGCGGAGCGAGCTCGCCGGGCCGCGCGGCGAGGGCGGCGCCGCCCAGGCTGGCGCGGCCCGCGGCCGCGGCGAGCGCGGCGGCGCGGCCGAAGAGCTGCCGTCGGCTCAGGCGCTGCACGATGAGCCAGCGCTTACGTGGTCGATTCTCACGCCAATCACCGTCCCGTCACGCCGGTCCCAGCCGGAGGAGCCGCTCCCGGCCGGACGATGCCATGCGGCCTCGACCCCGGGGATCTCAGAGAGACCAGTCGTCCATGTCCCTCGGGCCGGTTGCCCGGCGGCGGCAGGCGTGCCTGCGGACCGGAGTCCTCACATGCGGGCGGACCAGGTCTCGAGAGGGCTCTCGACCGTCAGGTCGAGCTCCGCCGGAAGCTGGACGACGACGTGGGTCCCGTGTCCAGGCGGACTGGTGATCTCGATCGATCCGCCCAACGCCTCCACGCGATCGCGGAGGCCTGCCAGGCCCGAGCCGCCCGTCGGCTTGGCGCCGCCGACGCCGTCGTCGCGGATGGAGAGCCGCAGGCTGCCGTCTCGCACGGCCGCCTCGACGGCCACGCGCGAGGCGTTCGCGTGCTTGGCCGTGTTCGCGAGCGCCTCGCAGACGACGTAGTACGCCGCGACCTCGATCGGCTCCGGCAACCGATGCTCGATGACGCCGCCGAGATCGACCGGAATCGCCGACCGGCGGGCAAGCGTCCGCAGGGCCGGTCCGAGCCCTCTCTCGGAGAGGATGGCCGGATGAATGCCGCGGGCGATCTCCCGCAGCTCGTCGATGACACGGTCGAGCTCGCCCGCGACCCGGCCGATCGTCCCCCGGGCCTCCTCGAACTCCGGAGGTACGCTCAACTCGGCCAGGCGCAGCTCGAGGATGAGCGAGACGAGCCGCTGCTGCGTCCCGTCGTGGAGGTCACGCTCGATCCGACGGCGCGTCTCGTCCGAAGCGGTGACGATCCGGGCCCGCGACGCCGCGAGCTCGGCACGCGTTTCGGCATTCGCAATGGCGGTTGCGGCGAGCCCGGTGAATTCCTCCAGGCGCTGCGCGGTGTCGTCCGGGAAACGCGTCCGCACCGTCCCGACGATGATCACGCCCCACAGTGCCCCCTCGACGACGATGGGGGCCGCCACAGAGGAGCGGATACCCAGGCCGCGGATGACTGCCGGCATGCGGTCCGGCGCGTTGTCGTAGTCGTCGTAATCGTCCTTGCGAGCCGAGCGGCCCGTTTGGATGACGGCGGAGACCACCCAGCCGGGCTGGGGCTTCAACCGGGCGCCCAACGTGAGTGCGTCGGTGGCGGCGCCGCAGCTGGCGACGATCGTGACCTCCCCGTCCGCCTCGAGCCGGGTGATCGCGGAGGTCTGGGCGTCGAGAAGCCCATTCACCTCCGCTCCCAGGGCCGAGAAGACCTCCGCCGCCGGCACGCCCTGCGCGACGAGGGTCGCCACCCGCCGCAGGGCGGCCTGTTGCTCCGCCAGGCGCCCCAGCGCCACACGTGACTCGGCGTCTGCAATCGCGGTGGCGACGAGGTCGGTGAAGTCTGCCAGGCGCTGCTCGGTGTCGACGGGGAGACGGCCGCGCCTCACGGACAGGAGGATCACCCCCCAGAGGCGTCCCTCGACGACGATGGGTGCGCCGACCGAGGAGTTGACGCCGACTTTCCGCGCCGCCTCGGCGACGGGGCCGGTCGCATCATCGAAGCTGTCCGTCCGGGAGGCCCGCCCGGTGCGGAGCACGGCTGCGGTGGAGCTCTCGCCCGCGACGGAGACGCGCGCGCCGATGGCAGGAATCGGCGTGTCGGAAGCGGCGTCGTGCGCCATGATGGTGACGGTCCCATCCGGCTCATAGCGAGCCAGCACCGCGACGTCCGAGCCGAGGAGCCGCCCGACCTCCGTGGCCGTGGCGGCGAATACCTCGGACGGCGGGACGGCTCGGGCGACGAGCATGGCCACCCGCCGCAATGCGGCCTGCGTCTCGGCCAGCGCCCGGTTGCGCTTCTCGGCCTCGCGCAGACCGGTCTCGGCGCGTCGCCGTTCGGTCACGTCGCGCGCGACTGCGTAGACCAACCCTTCCCCCAGCACGGGGGTCGCCGTCCAGTCGATCGATCTGTGCGAGCCGTCCTTGCCGACGTACCGGTTCTCGAACGAGACGGTCGTCTCCCCTTCCCGGAGGCGGCTGCTCTCGGCCTCCGTCCGCTCGCGATCGTCGGCGTGGACGAACTCGACGTAGGGTCGCGCCAGGGCCTCCTGCTCGGTGTAGCCGAGGAGAGCCTCGAAGGCAGGATTGACCCGCTTGAAGTAGCCGTCGAAGCCCGCGACGACGATCAGGTCGCGCGAGAGGGTGAAGAGGCGGTCGAGCTCGGCTGTCGCCCTGGCCCGTCGTGCCGCGATCACCGCCAGCGCACCCGCGAGTGCGGCGAGCGCGAGACCGCCGGCGCCGATGATCCACGGCATCACCGCCGCAGCGCCGTGAACGCCGCCGCGCGGGACCCGCACCTCGAACCGCTGTCCGGCGGCCGCGAACGTGCTTCGAGCCGTCGCCCCGTCGTGGAGGTCACCGGCTGAGGTGCCGCCGACCGTGAGCTGCAGGCTCGGAGCCGTGGTCGGATTCGATTCGCCGGGGTCCGCCGCCCCCGCGAGCAGCCACGACGCCGGGAGGAAGAGGACCACGAAGCCCGGCTCGACGATCCCCCGGTCCAGCCGTTGTGCGGATTGCACGAGGGAGAGACCGGCCGTCCCGTCGGGGAGCTGGTCCAGCGAGGTCGCGCTGACGCGATACGCCGTCTGCGGACGGGCGACCGCGGCCGCGACCCCCGGGATTCCGCCGAGATCGATGCGCGCTGTGCTCATCGGCGGACTGCGCGTGACGAGCGTCGCCGGGAGGTAGGTCGTGCGCGGTCCGGCGCGGACGAGCCCACCCGATGCGTCGGGAGCGAGGATCCAGCCGCCGGTGCGCCGCTCGTAGCTCGTGCGCTGGTCTGCCGATACACGCTCGGCCCAGGCGGCTGCAGGGAGACCGACCGGACCGAGCCAGCGCGCGCCGATGTCGGCGAACTGCTCCTTCGTCACCCCGGGGCCGGCCTGTCCTGCCAGGAACCGGCGGACACCATCCACCAGGGTTGCGGCCTGGGCGATGCGGTCCCGCACCTGGGTGGCCGCGATGTCGGCGCGATGGGTCGCGTCGCGTCTCACATCCAACTCACCGAGAGCTCGAGCGACGAAGAAGCCGACGGCGGTCAGCGCGAGCACGACCCCTACCGGTGCCAGCTGACGAGGTCGCATTTTCACCTGGAGGCCCCGGCCATTCTGCTCTCTTTGAGGGGCTCTGTGCGTCGGTTCGCCTCGTCTCCGGGATGCACTAGCGTGGGCGTGGTCGACCTGGAGGTCGGTGTGGAGGTTTGGCC
>JAWVEW010000051.1:0-7501 GCA_033856495.1 Miltoncostaeaceae bacterium
CCGCGCGGCCAGCACACGACCTGGCGCTTCGAGTACGGCACCAGCGCGAGCTACGGCTCGACCACGCCGGACGGCGCCGTCGACCGGGCGCGCGTGGTGAGGTTCCGGGCGGGCTCCCTCACGGCGGGTACGACCTACCACTTCCGCCTCGTGGCGACGAACGCCACCGGCACGACCACCGGCGAGGACATGACCCTCGTCACGACCCCCGCGCCGGCCCCGCCGGTGGCGACAACCCTGTCCGCCGGACGGGTGGACGCCGGGCAGGCACGGCTCCGCGGCCTCGTGCTGCCGGGCGGCGAGCGCGCGACCTGGCGCTTCGAGTACGGGACGACCACCGGCTACGGGTTCGCGACCCCGATGCACGAGACCGGCCGCGCCCGGATCGCGCTCGCGGGCGTCGGCCGGCTGACGCCCGGCACGACCTACCACTTCCGGCTGGTGGCGACGAACGCGGCCGGCACCGGCGCAGGTGACGACATGACCTTCACCACGCCCGCGGCCTAGCGAGGCGCCCATCCGGCGAGGGGTGGGGCGAGGTTGCCTCACCCCTCGCGGCGCGCCGCCCCGGCGATCATCGGCCGCACGATCGGCGGTGCGCCGGGGACCCTCCCCCGCCGCACCCACTCGAGTCGAAGCGGCGAGGCCTCGATGGCCGCCAGCGTCCGCCGGTTGGGCTCGCAGCCGTCGGCGAGCAGGCGCCACAGCGGCCGCAGGCGGTCCTGCCAGGCCGCCAGCCGGGGGTCCTCCGAGCGGACGTGCTCGCCGAAGAGCAGCAGGCCGCCCGGGCGCAGCACGCGGGCGATCTCGGCGAGCGCCGCCGTCGGGTCCGCCACGGTGCAGAGCACGGCGGTCACCACCGCCGTGTCGAAGCCGGCGTCGGCGAACGGGAGCCGCGCCGCCACCTCGTGCACGATCTCCGCGCCCGGCCAGTCCCGCGCCGCGCGGGCGCGCAGGCGGCGGGCCATGCGCCGATCCGGCTCGACGAGCACGAGCCGGGTCACAGCGCTGCCGTAATGCTCGAGGTTCAGGCCGGTGCCGGCGCCGATCTCGATCGTCGCGCCCCGCGCGAGCCCGACCAGCCGCCGGCGCTCCGCGCGCAGACCGGCCCGCTGCGCCACCGCCAGCAACGCGTCGTAGGCCGCGGGCCTGAGCCCGCGCGGGTCGAGTCGTCGCGCCGTCGGGACACCTCGGGCCGGGTCGGAAGCGGCAGGATCTCCGCCTGCCCGGGACGTCGCAACCCCGGCGGGCCGTGCCAGTGCCGCTGTGCGGCACCCGGGACGCTTGTCACGATGTACTCCTGGCCGCAACCTGAGTCGCCAGGGGCGGTCGTGCGATCGCGGGCAATTCGTCGTGATGGAAGGGGATCGATGAGGAGTGCGCGCGCGTCCGTCGCTGCCCGCGTCCCGGCCGTGCGCCGGCTGGCGGCGACCGCCGCTGCCCTGGTCTGTCTCCTGCTCGCCCTGTGCCCGCTGGCCGCCCCCGCCGCAGCGGCGACGCTGACCCGCACCCCGGTCGCCGACAGCTACGTCGACACCAGCACGCCGGGGACGAACTTCGGCACCGCCACGCAGCTGCGGGCCGACACCTCCCCCGACGTCCGCGCGTACCTGCGCTTCGACGTCCCGGCCCTGAGCGGGCCCGTCACGTCGGCGACGCTCCGGATCTGGGCGAACTCGGCCCATGCGGGCGGCTATCGCGTCGGAGCGGTGGCCAGCACGACCTGGGGCGAGACGAGCATCAACGCGAACAACGCGCCGCCGATCTCGACGCC
The DNA here is from genome assembly GCA_033856495.1 of Miltoncostaeaceae bacterium. GTDB lineage: Bacteria > Actinomycetota > Thermoleophilia > Miltoncostaeales > Miltoncostaeaceae > JAWVEW01. The sequence goes on from JAWVEW010000051.1 coordinate 1,775, forward strand.
GACCGTCGGCCCGTCGGGCGCGCTGACGGCCGGGGCCTGGAGCCAGGTCGACGTCACGTCCCTGGTCAAGGGGTCCGGCCTCGTCAGCCTGGGGGTCGTCTCCACGAACTCGACCGCGATGAGCCTCGCCAGCCGCGAGTCGGGCGCCCATGCGCCTCAGTTGGTGATCGACACCGGCGCCGCCGACCAGGGACCGCCGACCGCCCCCACCGGCGTCTCCGCGACCCCCTCGAGCCCGACCAGGGTGCTGGTGTCCTGGACCGCCTCGACCGACGACGTCGGGGTTGTCGGCTATCGGGTCTTCCGGGGGGCGAGCCTGGTCGGATCGCCCAGCGGAACCACCTTCACGGACACCGGGCTCACCCCAGACACCGACTACACCTACACGGTGCGGGCGCTCGACGCGGCTGGGCACCAGTCGCCCGACTCCGCCACCGTCCCGGCGCACACGCCGGCCGACAGCACCGCACCCACCAGCCCGACCAACGTCGCGGCGACGGCCGGGTCGGCCACCCAGGCGACCGTGACCTGGACCGCCTCGACCGACGACGTGGCCGTGACCGGCTACGAGGTCCTCCGCGCCGGCGGGGTCGTCGGGTCGGTCACGGGCACGAGCTTCACCGAGGCCGGCCTCACTCCGGACACCGACTACAGCTACACGGTGCGCGCCATGGACGCGATCGGGAACCGCTCCCTCGAGTCGGCTCCGGCGAACGTGCGCACTCCGCCCGCCCCCGACGTCCAGGCGCCCACGCCGCCCTCCACCGTGACCGCGGTCGCGTCCGGTCCCACGACGGTCTCGGTGAGCTGGGAGGGCGCGGGCGACGACGTCGGCGTGGTCGGCTACCGGGTGTTCCGGAACGGGAGCCTCGTCGGCACTCCGAGCGGGACCGCTTTCACCGACGTCGGGCTGACCCCCGCCACGTCCTACGACTACACGGTCCGCGCCGTGGACGCGGCAGGCAACCAGTCCGATCCGTCCTCTCCGCCCGCCAGCGCGATCACGGACGCCGACACCGCCGCGCCCAGCACGCCCTCGAACGTGGCGGCGGCGGTCAACGGGCCCACGCAGATCACGGTCACGTGGGCGGCGTCGAGCGACGACGTCGGCGTGAGCGAGTACCGCGTGTTCCGCAACGGACAGCTGGCCGGGACGGTGGCGGCCACGAGCTTCATCGACACCGGCCGCACTCCCTCCACGACCTACGGGTACACGGTGGTGGCGGCGGACGCGGCTGGAAACCCCTCGGCGGAATCCTCGCCCCCGGCGACCGCGACCACGCCGGCGGCGTCGAGCCTCCAGACCATCCCGTTCACCCCGGTCGCCGACAGCTACGTCGACGCCTCGCAGGCCGCGAAGAACTACGGCACCGCCGTCTCGCTTCGGGTCGACGGCTCGCCGCTGGTGCGCTCGTACCTGCGCTTCAACCCGCAGGGGCTGAGCGGCGGGGTGACCCGGGCGGTGCTGCGGATCTGGGCCAACTCGGCCCTCCAGCCCGGCTACCAGGTGGGCGGCGTGGCGAGCACGACGTGGGGCGAGACCACGATCACCAACGGCAACGCGCCCCCCATCTCCTCCAGCGGCGCCGTGCCGTCCGGGCCGGTCTCGGCCGGGAGCTGGGACGAGATGGACGTGACCACCCTCGTCGCGGGGGCGGGTCCGGTCAGCCTGGGGCTGACGACGACGAACGCCACCGCGCTCAACCTGGCAAGCCGTGAGTCCGGCGCCCACGCGCCGCAACTGCTCGTGACCACCGGCGGCGGGGGGCCGGACAGCTCCCCCCCCACCACGCCCGGCAACGTCCAGGCGATCCCGCTCAGCGCTCAGCAGATCCGGGTGAGCTGGAGCGCCTCGTCCGACGACGTGGGCGTCGCGGCCTACCGCGTGCTCCGCGACGGCAGTCAGGTCGCGACCGTGAACGGCGCGGCCACGACCCTCGACGACTCCGGCCTGTCGACGAACGTGGACTACACCTACCGCGTGCAGGCCGTGGACGCCGCCGGAAACCCCTCCGCGCTCTCCGCGCCCGCCACCGCGCGAACGGCCGCGGCGCCCTGCTCGGGCCTGAGCGGCGCCCCCGCCACGTACGCCCACGTGATCTGGATCTGGATGGAGAACAATCCGTACAGCGGCGTCATCGGCTCGCCCTCCGCCCCCTACATCAACTCGATCGCCCAGCGTTGCGGCAGCGCGACCAACTACAACCAGGTCACCAACCCCTCGCTCCCGAACTACATCGCCGCCACGTCCGGATCGACCCAGGGCGTCACGGACGACGGCGCGCCCTCGTCCCACCCGCTGAACGTCCCGAACCTCTTCCTGCAGGTCCAGGCGGCCGGCCGGGAGTGGCGCAGCTACGCGGAGTCGGCGCCGGCGAACTGCACCCTGAACAACAGCGGCAACTACCTGGTCCGGCATGACCCCGCCACCTACTACACCAATATCAGGGACCGCTGCGCGACCTGGGACGTGCCGCTCGGCACGCCGGCCGCCGGGGCGCTCGTCACCGCCGTCCAGACCGGCACCCTGCCCGCCTACACGTCGATCACCCCCGACGCCTGCAACGACATGCACGGCGGCCCGGGCTGTCCCAGCAACCTCGTCAAGGCGGGGGACGACTGGCTGGCCGCCCTGCTGCCGAAGATCCTCAACGGTCCGAACTACCTGGCGGGCGACACCGTCGTCGTCCTCGTCTGGGACGAGGCCTCCGCGGCCAGCCCGCGCGTCCCCGCAATCGTGATGAGCCCCTACACGACGCCGGGCGTGCAGCCGGGCACTCGCTTCGACCACTACTCGCTGCTCAGGACCACCGAGGAGCTTCTCGGCCTGCCCCTGCTCGGCCAGGCCGCCTCCGCCCCCAGCATGCGGGCCGCCTTCGGGCTCTAGTGGGCCAACCACCAACGTGGCCGGTGTTCTGCCCTGCGAACACGGAGCGAGGCAAGGACGCAGGGAGCCACTGCTATTAGTAACGGGGCGACCGAGGACGCAGCATCGCGATGAGTGTGAAGCCGGCAGAACGGCCCCTGAAGAGGATCCGTGCAGCGAACCGGTCTCGGCGTGGTCATGACGCGATTTGGCCCGAGGTGCTGAGCTCGCGGTCGCCGCCGCGGCGCACGCGCTCGGCGAGCGTGAGCCGGTAGCGCCCGACGAGGTTGATGTGGTCGTGGCCGAGCGGCGACAGGCGCTCGGCGTCCTCGTCGTGGACGGGATGGCCCCCGGCGCGCAGGTGCTCGAGCACGCGTCCGGTGTAGATGGTGTTCCAGAGCGCGATGCAGTTCACGACGAGCCCGAGTGCGCTGATCTGGTCCTCCTGGCCGTCGCGGTAGGGCCGGTGCAGCTCGCCCCGGCGGCCGTGGAAGACGGCCCGGGCCAGGGAGTGGCGGGTCTCGGCGCGGTTGAGCTGACCCTGGATCCGGCGCCGGAAGGACTCGTCGGTGCAGTAGTCGAGCAGGTGCACCGTCTTGGCCACCCGCCCGACCTCGGCAATCGCTTGCGCGAGCGCGGCGGTCTGGGGGCCTCGGCCCCGAAGCGCTCGCACCAGGTTGTTCGCGCGCGTGACTCCTCCCGCCAGGCTGGCCGCGGCGCGCAGGAGGTCGTCCCAGCCCTCCCGCATGAGGCCGGTGTCGACCTGATGGCGCCCGACCTGGTTGAGCGGTCCGTCGTCGGCGCCGCGATCCAGCCGCCAGAAGCGGGCGCCGCCGGCGTCGGCCAGCCGCGGCGAGAACTGGTAGCCCAGGAGGCGAAAGAGCCCGAACACCAGGTCCGAGTAGCCGCCGGTGCCGCTCATCACCTCGCGCGGGCGCAGCCTGGTCTGGGCGTCGAGCAGGGCCGTCCAGGATGTCGAGCGCCTCGTGCTGGGTGCCGGGCACGACCACCACCGTTTTCTGCACCAATCCTCCCCAGACCCCAGGACCCGGTAAACGTTCGTGAGCGGTCCATTAGCGGGGGGAGGGCAAGCCCTCCCCCCGGCCCCCTCCCGGCGCTGCGCAGTTCGGAGACGCCGTCCGGGCCGGCAAAGCCGGCCCTCTGCAGCCGGGATCGGCAGCTGAGAGGCTGAACTCCCTGCACAGGCCGGTCGGGGGGGTCGTCGTGGCGGCGAGCGTGGTGAACATCAACGACGTCCTCGACGGTCACGTTGCGCTCGAGGTGGAGTGCGTGGACCGGCTCTACCTGAACGCGTATGTGCCCAACCTTCAGGTGGGCGGCCAGGTGGTGCGCTTCCTGACCGGCCACCGCGGCCATCCGATCCCCTCGCCCGCGCTGCTCGCGCACAACGGCAACCGCTTCCGGCGCGAGGTGGCGGCCTTCGCCGCCGAGCACGGGATCCCGGTGCTCCACCTGGGAAAGCCCGATCGCAGCCGCTGGGATGACCGCAAGCTCGACCACGTGCGCCCCCACCTGGAGCGGGCCCAGCGCGAGCGGCGCTTCGGCGTGGTGGCCATCGTCCAGACCCAGGAGTTCCAGTGGGTGTTCGGCGGCCGCGACTGCTCCAGCGTCCCCGGGGTTGTGCGCTACGCCTTCGTCAAGAGCGAGCGGCGGGTGGGGACCTACTACTTCTACCTGCTCGACCCCGAGTTCGGGCCCGGCTTCATCAAGATCTGCACCTACTTTCCCTATCCGGCCAAGGTCTGGCTGAACGGCCACGAGTGGGCCAAGCGCCAGGCCGAGCGGGAGGGCATCGCCTTCCGGCCGCTGCACAACGGCTTTGCCTCGTGCGCGCAGCCCGCCCGCCTGCAGGCCATCTGCGATCGGCTGGGGCCCGCCGACGTCCGGGCCTTCTTCGAGCGCTGGATGGCGGAGATCCCCACGCCCCTGACCGCCACCGACCGCGCCGCCGGCTACTGGTGGGAGCTCTCGATGCGCCAGGTGGAGGTCTCGCGCACGCTGGTCTTCGACGACCCCCGCCGCGCCCGCGGCTTCATGGAGGCGCTCGTGGCCGACAACATCGGCATCGGCCGCCCCGAGGAGGTGGCGGTGGTGTTCGCCCGCCAGGTGCGCAGCACCACCAAGGAGCCCTTCCGCACGCGCGTCTTCGGACCGGGCACCGAGGTGAAGATGGAGTTCCGCTACAAGCGCTCGCGGGTCAAGCAGTACCTGAAGGACGGGCGGGCGCTTCGGATCGAGACGGTCATCAACAAGCCCTGGGACCTCGGCGTCCTGGCCCGCCTCGAGCTGCCGGAGCTGGTCGCAAAGGCTCGCGCGGTCAACCGCCGCCTGCTTATGATCGAGCGCGCCGGCCAGGGTTGTGCCATCGGCTCTGCGCTCTTCGAGCGCATCCACCAGCCCTACGTACGGGAGGGCCACAGAACCGGAGCCCTGCGCTTCGGGGACCAACGCGCCATGGCCCTGGCCGGCGCCCTCTGCCTGATGGTCCACGCCGTCGCCGGCTTCACCAACAAGAGCCTTCGCGGGCGGGTGGCCGGACTGCTCGGCACGGACTACAGCGCCTCGCAGATGAGCTACGACCTGCGCCGGCTGCGCCTGCACGGGCTCATCGCGCGCATCCCGAAGACCAACAGGTACACCCTCACCCCCGACGGCATCCGGGTCGCCGCCTTCTACACCAAGGTTCACGGGCGCATCCTTCGGCCGCTCCTTGCCGCCGACCATCCGCCCGCCTCGCTCGAACTGCGACGCGCCCTGCGCACGATCGATCAGGCCGTCGCCGAGCACGTCATCGCCGCGCGTCTGGGAATTGCTGCCTGAAACTCGTCACGTTGTTCCAG
>JAWVEW010000052.1:0-4741 GCA_033856495.1 Miltoncostaeaceae bacterium
CCGGGCTGGCGTGACCGAGGTGGGCCTGCACGTAGCGGATGTCCACGCCCGCCTGGATCAGGTGGGTGCCGCAGGAGTGGCGCAGCGCGTGCGGGAAGGCCCGCCGGTCGTCCGTCCGCACCCCCGCCCGCTCGGCCGCGCGCGCCACCAGCCGCCACACGTCGCCGCGTGTGATCCGGCGGCCGCGGGTGCTCAGGAACACCGCGTCGGCGTCGCGGGAGCGCCCGCGCGTCTCCCGAACGCGTGCGCGAAGCTCTGGCCGGCCCACCGCGAGGTAGGCGAGCAGGGCCTCCCGGGCAACGCTCGGCACCGCCACGGCCCGCGTCCGGGCGCCCTTCCCCGTGACCACCACGTGAGGATCCTCGCGGTCGTCGAGGTGGCACGCCGACAGGTCCAGGGCGGCGATCTCGCTGGCCCGCAGCCCGCAGCCGTACAGCACCTCGACGAGCGCGCGCGTGCGTGCGCCGAGGGGGCCGGGCATCGCCTCGGCCGCCTCGCACAGCCGGCGCACCTCCGCCTGGCTCAGGGCCACCATCTCCCCCCCGCTCGCGTCCCCCCCGGCGGCGGCCGCGCCGGGCGGCCGCAGCTCGCGCAGCGGCGTCTCCAGGGCGAAGAGTCGCGACCACCAGCGGCAGAACGCGCGCGCCGCGGCCACCCGCCGGCGGCGGCTCGAGACCCGTCCGGGCAGCGCGTCGCGCCACGCCAGCCACCAGGCGAGGGGAATCGCCGCGAGCTGCTCCGCGGCCGCGCGCGCCGCCGGGTCCTCCTCGACGCCGAACGCCGGGCCCGCCCCGTCCGCGGGCGGGATCCCCAGCGCGCCGCCCAGCAGGACCAGGTCGCGCGCGTAGGCGGCCCGCGTGTTCGCGCTCGCCCGCGTCGCGAGGAACCCCCCCACCAGCCGCCGGAAGCCCTCCGGATCGACCGCGGGCGGCGATGGGGCGGAGCCGCTCATCCGCGCGGGTGGGCGCGCCGCAGGGTGCGCTGCATGGCCCGCGTCGTCACGGCGGTGTAGCGCTGGGTGGTCGCGATGCTGGCGTGGCCCAGGATCTCCTGGACGACGCGCAGGTGGGCGCCCCCGCGCCCCCCCGGCCCCTCGAGCAGGTGCGTGCCGGCGGCGTGGCGCAGCAGGTGCGGCCCGCCGGCGCGCCCGGCGGAGCGCAGCGCCCGCGCGACCACCCGGTAAACGGCGGTGCCGTCCAGGGGCCGGCCGGTGCGCGAGAGGAACACGCGCGCCCTGCCGGCCGCCTCGAACGGGGACCCGGCCAGCGCCGGGCGGCCCTCCGCGAGCCACAGGCGCAGCGCGTCGACCGCCGGCTCGGTGAGCGGCACCGTGCGCGCCCGGCCGCCCTTGCCCAGCACCCGGATCGTCTCGTGCTCGAAGTCCACGCCGGCCAGCACGAGGTCGCAGACCTCCTGGCGCCGGCGCCCGCCGCCGTAGAGCACCTCCGCGATCGCGCGATCGCGCAGCGCCAGCGCCCGCCGCGGCGAGCGGGCGGGGGCCGCGGGGCCGGCGCCGATGCCCTCGACCAGCGCTGCGGCGTCCGCCTGCGACAGGCGCGGCACCGGCGGCGGCTGGTGGCGCGGCCGCTCGACGAGGTCGGCGGGACAGCGCCCGGGGGGGAAGAGCGGCCCGAGCCACTCGCGCAGGGAGGTCAGCGCGCGGGCCCGGGTCGCCGCCGACCAGGCCATGTCCCTGAAGGCCGCCTCGAGCGCCGAGGGGCTCACCTTCGACGGCGATGCCACGCCGTGCTCGCGCAGCCAGCGCGCGAGCAGGCGCGCGTCCCTCAGATAGGCGGTCTGGCTGCGCGCCGACAGCGGCCGGGCGCGGCCGCCCTGGCGCGCGAGCCGGCCGGCGAGGTCCCGCAGCGACTCCTCCCAGGCATCCACCTCGTCAACTGTTCGCCGCGCCCCGCAGCGAGACCTCCGCGACCGCGGCGCGGAAACCCCCCTCGGGGTCGGCCGGCAGCGACGTGATCCAGAGCACGTAGCTCGTGCCCGGATCGCTCCGCTCCAGCCGCACGTGCACCGGCCCGCCCGTGAAGGCGCCCCGCCCCAGCACCGGCCGCGGCCCCATGCCGCCCTGCAGCGGCCCCAGCAGCTCGAAGCTGCCGCCGCGGCTCGGCGAGACCAGGTCGAGCTCCGAGGGACGCGCGGGGGTCGGCAGCGTGAGCTCGAGCCCCACCCCCGTCTTCAGGTTGCCGAAGAGCGCGGTCCTGTAGTTGGCGGTGTGCCAGGAGGTGGCCGGGTTGCCGTCGGTGACGAACGGCACCTCCTCCGGAGACTCGATGCGGTCGTCCCCCAGCGGGTCGTAGCTCGCCACCGAGGCCAGGGCGAGGGGGGTCGCCCGGGCCGCCGAGGAGCTCGACGGGCCGATTCCCGGAAGCGCTCCCAGCGCCCAGAGCCCCGCGACCGCCGCTCCGGCGGCGCCGAGGAGCGCGGCCCCCCAGGCGGCGCCTCGCATCCGCCGGCGCCGTCCGCCGTGTCCGGCCGCGGTCCGGGCGGCGGACGACGCCGCGGGCGCGGCGGTCGGAGCGGTCGTCGAAGGCCCCGGCTCGAGCGGCGGCAGCGCGTGGGAGGGGACCGGCAGCCTCGCCGTGAACCCCTCGGCGGGGCCCAGCTCCAGCGCCAGCGCCAGCTCGTCGGCGCGCTGGAAGCGCCGGTCGGGCTCCTTCGCGGCCGCCTGGAGCGCGGCGGCGGCGAGGTGGGGCGGCAGCTCGGGGACGAGCGTCCGCGGGTCGGGCAGGGGCTCGCGCACGTGCTGCATCGCGACCGCCAGCCACCCGTCCCCGCTGAAGGGCAGCCGCCCCGTGAGGCACTCGTAGAGCACGATGCCGAGGGAGTAGACGTCGGTGCGGCCGTCGACCGCGCGGCCCTCGGCCTGCTCCGGGGAGAGATAGTCGCTCGTCCCCAGGAGCATGCCGGTGGCGGTCAGGGAGCTGTCCTCCGGGGCGCCGAGGATGCGGGCGATGCCGAAGTCGGCGAGCTTTGCCTCGCCCGTGTCGGTCAACAGCACGTTGTGCGCCTTGTTGTCGCGGTGTATGACGCCGCGGGCGTGCGCGTATGCGAGCGCCCGCGCCACCTGGGCGCAGATGCGGGCCGCCTCGTCGGGCGGCAGCGGCCCGTGCTCGCGGATGCGGGCCTTCAGGTTCTGGCCCTCCACGAGCTCGAAGACCAGGTAGGGCGTGCCGGCCTCCTCGCCCCGGTCGAGCAGGTGGACCAGGTGCGGGTGGGACAGCCGCGCGACCACCTGGGCCTCGCGGCGGAAGCGCTCGGCCAGCTCGGGGTCGTCCTGCACCCGGGCATGGAGCCGCTTGATCGCGACCGGGCGCTCGAGCACCGTGTCCAGGGCGCGCCACACCGAGGCCATTCCGCCGCGGCCGATCGGCTCCTCCAGCAGGTACCGCGAGCCGAGGAGGGCGGCGCTCATCCGGCCCCGACGATCACGTAGCCGACGAAGGCGAGGTAGAAGGGCAGCCCCAGCGCGAGCGTGGGCCAGCTGATGCGCTTCCGCAGATGCAGGCCCACCCAGGCGATCCCGCCCGACGCCAGCGCGAGCACTGCCGCGACCACCGCGTAGCGGCCCAGCTCCCAGGGCGTGAGCGCCATGCCCACGCAGACCGGGATCGTGGACTGGAAGACCATCGCGCCGGTGATGTTCCCCAGCGCCAGCGTGTCCTTGCGTTCGCGGATCCAGAGCACGCTGTTGAACTTCTCGGGGAGCTCGGTGGCCAGGGGGGCGATCAGGAGCGACAGGGCGAGCGCCGACACTCCGAGGTCGTCCGCCACCCCCGAGACCGCCTGGACGAACAGGTCGGCGCCCCCGACGATGGCGCCGAGGCCGAGCACGGTCTGGATCACCACCCGCCCCGTCGTCGGCTCGGGCCGTCCGCGCTGGAGGTAGAGCGGCTTGAGCTCCTGCCCGTGGCGGACGTCGCCCTTGAGGGTGCGCCAGACATAGACGCCGTAGAATGCGACCAGGGCCGCGGCGACGGCGATCTTGAGCGCTCCAGGCGCGTCCACCACGCCCATGAGCAGCGCGACCGAGAGGCCGGCCAGGAAGTAGGAGAGGTCCCGGCTCATCACCGTCCGGTCCGCCGTGACCACGCGGGTGCGGCGTCCCCGCGCCGCGAAGATCAGCACCGCCGCGGCGGTCACCGCCATCGCCAGCGTGGCGAGCAGGAAGGGGGCGCCCATGATGGCGCCGATGCCGACCTCCTCGGCATCGGCGTCGCCGACGAAGACGATCGCGATGATGGGGATCAGCGTCTCCGGCATCGCCGTGCCAACGGCCGCCAGCAGGCTGCCCGTGGCGCCGTCGTCCAGATGGAGGCGCTGCCCCAGCCACTCGATCGCGTTCACGAAGAGCTCGCAGCCGGCGAGGATCACGACGAGGCTGGCCGCGAGGAGCAAGAGAGCGACGGTCACTCCGGCCCATGATAGGGGCCTCTCGCCCGGGCCGGGCACCTCCGCGCCACGGGGCCGGGACGGTCGGCCGGAGGGGTCCTGGTGGGCCAGCCACCCACGTGGCCGGTAGTTCCTGCCGTGCGAACACCGAGCGAGGCAGGGACGCAGGGAGCCCCGCGATCGGGAATGACGGGGGCGACCGGGGACGCGGCATCGCGATGAGCGTGACGTCGGCAGAACCCGGCGAACGTCGTAGGCGGTCCTCTAGCCTTCGCCGCGTGCCGGGGCGTCTCGAGGGAACGCGAATCGTCGTCACCGGCGCCTCGCGCGGCCTCGG
>JAWVEW010000053.1:0-6550 GCA_033856495.1 Miltoncostaeaceae bacterium
ACCGAGCTGAACGGGCCCGAGATGCGCGAGGTCTTCCGGCCCAACTTCTTCGCCAACACGCCGGACATCCTCCATGCCTTCCTCCAGGAGGGCGGGCACGACGCGATCCATCCCAAGCTCGGCACGCTCAAGGACTTCGAGCGGCTCGTGAAGGCGGCGCGCAAGCACGACATCGACGTCGCGCTCGACTTCGCGATCCAGTGCTCGCCCGACCATCCCTGGCTGCGCGAGAAGCCGGAGTGGTTCCACCGCCGGCCGGACGGCACGCTGAAGTACGCCGAGAACCCGCCCAAGAAGTACCAGGACATCTACAACGTCAACTTCGACTCCGAGGACTGGCGGGCGCTGTGGGATGCGCTGCTGGACGTGGTCCTGTTCTGGGCCGGGCACGGCGTGCGCATCTTCCGGGTCGACAACCCCCACACCAAGCCGCTCGCCTTCTGGGAGTGGCTCATCCGCGAGGTGCGCGGCCGCCATCCCGACGTGGTCTTCCTCGCCGAGGCCTTCACCCGGCCGGCGATGATGACCGCGCTCGCCAAGGCCGGCTTCAGCCAGAGCTACACCTACTTCACCTGGCGCAACGCGAAGTGGGAGCTGGAGCAGTACCTGACCGAGCTGAACGGGCCCGAGATGCGCGAGGTCTTCCGGCCCAACTTCTTCGCCAACACGCCGGACATCCTCCATGCCTTCCTCCAGGAGGGCGGGCCGCCGGCGTTCGCGATCCGGCTGGTGCTGGCGGCCACGCTCTCGCCCAGCTACGGCATCTACTCGGGCTTCGAGTACTTCGAGAGCACGCCGGTCCGGGAGGGCAGCGAGGAGTACCTGAACTCCGAGAAGTACGAGATCCGAAAGCGCGACCTGGAGGGCCCGCTGATGCCGCTGGTCGCGCGCCTGAACGCCGCCCGCCGCCAGAATCCGCCGCTCCAGCAGCTGGACGTGCGGTTCCTGGAGACCGAGAACGACGAGCTGATCGCCTATGCCAAGGGCAGCGGCCCGGGGGCCGTGCTCGTGGTCGTGAACCTCGATCCGCACAATGCGCAGGAGGGCGTCTGCACGGTGCCCTGGGAGGTCGCCGGCCACGGGGCCTTCACGGTCCGCGACCTGCTGACCGACGCCACCTTCGCCTGGCAGAGCGGGCGCAACTACGTCCGCCTGGAGCCCGCATTGCCGGCCCACGTGCTCCGCGTGGGGCCGTGACGCTGGAGACCCGGCCAGTGGAGGCCCGACCGGCTCCGGCGGCCGAGCCCCGCCAGTACTTCGAGGCCAACCAGCTCTGGTTCAAGACCGCCATCTTCTACGAGCTGTCGGTGCGCAGCTTCTACGACTCGAACGGCGACGGGATCGGGGACCTGCCGGGCGCCACCGAGAAGCTGGACTACCTGCAGTGGCTCGGCGTGGACACCATCTGGCTGCTGCCCATGTACCAGTCCCCGCTTCGCGACGGCGGCTACGACATCTCGGACTTCTTCCAGATCCACCCGGACCTGGGGACGGTGGAGGACTTCCGGACCTTCGTGGAGGCCGCCCACTCGCGCGGGATGCGGGTCATCGCCGACCTCGTGATGAACCACACCTCGGATGCCCATCCCTGGTTCCAGGAGGCCCGCTCCTCGCCCGACTCGCCGAAACGCGACTGGTACGTGTGGAGCGACACCAAGGAGCGCTACGAGGACGCGCGGATCATCTTCATCGACACCGAGAGCTCGAACTGGAGCTGGGACGAGCAGGCCGGCGCCTACTACTGGCACCGCTTCTTCTCCCACCAGCCCGACCTGAACTACGACAACCCCGAAGTGCAGTCGGCGATGCTGGAGGTCCTGCGCTTCTGGCTCGACCTCGGAATCGACGGCTTCCGGCTCGACGCCGTCCCGTACCTCTTCGAGCGCGAGGGGACCAACTGCGAGAACCTGCTGGAGACGCACGCCTACCTGAAGCGCGTGCGCCGGGAGGTCGACGAGCACTACCCCGACCGCGTGCTGCTCGCGGAGGCCAACCAGTGGCCGGCGGACGTCGTCCATTACTTCGGGCTGGGCGACGAGTGCCACATGGCGTTCCAGTTCCCGGTGATGCCGCGGATGTTCATGGCCCTGCGGCGGGAGGAGTCCCAACCGCTGCTCGACATCCTCGACCAGACCCCGCCGATCCCGGAGAGCTGCCAGTGGGGGCTCTTCCTGCGCAACCACGACGAGCTGACCCTCGAGATGGTGACCGACGAGGAGCGGGACTACATGTGGGCGGAGTACGCGAAGGACCCCCGGATGAAGCTGAACCTGGGGATCCGCCGCCGGCTGGCCCCCCTGCTCGACAACGGGCACGACGAGATCCGGCTGATGACGGCGATGCTCTTCTCGCTGCCCGGCTCGCCGGTGCTCTACTACGGCGACGAGATCGGCATGGGGGACAACGTCTACCTGGGCGACCGGGAGGGCGTTCGCACGCCGATGCACTGGACCGGCGACCGCAACGCCGGCTTCTCACGAGCGGACTTCGCGCAGCTGACCCTGCCGCCGCTGATGGACCCGGTCCACGGCTATCAGGCGGTCAACGTCGAGGCGCAGCTTCGGAACCCGAGCTCGCTGCTGCGCTGGGTCCAGCGCTTCATCGCGATGCGCAAGCAGCACCCGGTCTTCGGCCTGGGCAGCTACGAGCCGCTGCGCACCTCCAACCCGCGCATCTTCGCCCACCTGCGGCAGTACGAGGACGACATCGTGCTCTGCGCCCACAACCTCGCGCGCTCCGCCCAGGCGGTGGAGCTGGACCTCTCGCGCTTCTGGGGGATGGTCCCCGTCGAGATGTTCGGCGGCGCGCGATTCCCGCCCATCGGCGAGCTTCCGTACTTCCTGACGCCAGGAGCCCGCGGCTTCCTGTGGTTCCAGCTCAAGCGGCCGGAGGATCTCAGTTGATCGAGGCTCAGCGGCGGATGGCGGCCGGCGACCTCGGCTTCATCGAGGAGCCGGCGCTGGTCGAGTTCGTCCGCACCCAGCGCTGGTTCGGCGGCAAGTCGCGCGAGGTGACCCACGTCGGCGTGCTGGACGCGGCGCCGATGCGGGGCGGCGACTCCCCGCTGGTGGACGCGCTGGTGGAGGTCCGCTACCAGGCCGGCACCCACGACGTGTACCAGCTCCTGATCGGCCTGCGCGACGAGGCCGAGCCGGACTGCGCGCTGGGCTGGGCCGACGGCCGGGTCGCCGTCGAGGCGCTCTCCGACCCCACCGATGCGCGCGAGCTGGGCCGCCTCCTGGCCGACGCCGCCCACGTCGAGGCGGGGGAGGGGGCGATCGACTTCTACCTCGTGCCCGGCGCGCTGCCGCCCGCCGCGCCGCTGACGGCGAGGCGCCTGGGCGCCGAGCAGTCCAACAGCTCGATCGTCTTCGACGAGGAGCTGATGCTGAAGGCGTACCGCCGGCTGGAGCCGGGCGTGAACCCCGAGCTCGAGCTGCTGCGCTTCCTGTCCGAGCGCGGGTTCGCGAACATCCCCGAGCTGGTCGGCTGGTACGAGTACTCGGGGCGGCTGATGGCGGCGACGCTGGGCATCGTCCAGCGCTTCGTCCGCGGCGGCATCGACGGCTGGTCGCTGGCGCTGGAGATGCTGACCAGCGGGGACGGGGATCTCTTCCTGGGCCACGCCGAGCGCCTCGGCGACCTGACCGGCCGCATGCACGCCTGCCTGGGCTCCGAGCCCGCCGAACCCGCCTTCGCGCCCGAGGAGCCGAGCGCCGAGTCGCTCGCGATCCTCAGCGCCACCATCGAGGACGAGGTCTCCCAGCTGTTCTCGGCCCTTCCCGACTCGGACGCGCTCGCGCCGCTGCGGGGGCTGGAGGAGGACGTCCGCGAGCGGCTGAGGATGCTGCCCCACGCCGCCAGCGGCGGGCGCCGGATCCGCCACCACGGCGACTACCACCTGGGCCAGGTGCTGTGGGCCGGCGACGACTGGATGGTGCTGGACTTCGAGGGCGAGCCGGCTCGCTCGATGCCGGAGCGCCGGCGCAAGCGCTCGCCGCTGCGCGACGCCGCCGGGATGCTGCGCTCCTTCGGCTACGCCGCCGCGGCCGCACGGCAGTTCCACGGCGTGGAGCCGCCCCCGATGTGGGAGGAGCGGGCGCGCGAGGCGTTCCTCGAGGCCTACCTGCCGCACGTCGAGGCGGCCCGGCTGCTGCCCACGAGCCGCGGCTTCACCGAGGAGCTGCTGCGCATCTTCGAGCTGGAGAAGGCCGTCTACGAGCTGCGCTACGAGCTCGACCACCGGCCGGACTGGGTCGGCATCTCGGTGGCCGGCATCGTCAAGCTGCTGGAGCCGGCGGGCCCATGAGCCGCGCGGTCGCCCCAGAGGACATCGACGCCCTGCTGGCCCGGGACCACGCGAGCCCCCACGACCTGCTGGGCGCCCACCCCTGCAACGGCGGGGTGGTCGTGCGCGCCTACCGCCCGGCCGCGGTCGCGGTCTTCGCGCTGCCCGACGACGGGGCGCCGGTCGAGCTGGCGATGCGGCATCCGGCGGGCCTCTTCGAGGGCGTGATCGAGGGCGCCCGAATGGTGCCGAGCTACCGGATCGAGGTCCGCTACCCGGACGGCAACACCTTCACCTTCCGCGACCCCTACTCGTTCGTGCCGACGCTGGGCGACCTCGACCTCCACCTCGCCGGGGAGGGCCGCCACCACGAGCTCTACCGCAAGCTCGGCGCGCGGGCGCGCCAGGTCCGGGGCGTCCGCGGCACCTCGTTCGCCGTCTGGGCGCCCACGGCCCGGTCGGTGAGCGTCGTGGGCGACTTCAACGGCTGGGACGGCCGCCTGCACCAGATGCGCTCGCTCGGCACCTCGGGCATCTGGGAGCTCTTCCTGCCCGAGATCGGCCCGGGCGCCCGCTACAAGTACGAGGTTCGCGGGGCCGACGGCTCGCTGGCCCTCAAGGGCGACCCCTACGCGCTGGCTGCCGAGGAGCCGCCGGCGACGGCCTCCATCGTCTACGAGCCGTCCTACGCGTTCCAGGATGCCGACTGGGTCACGCGCCGGCGCCGCAGTCAGCCCTACCAGGGGCCGATGTCGATCTACGAGGTGCACCTGGGCTCCTGGCGGCGCCGGCTGGAGGAGCGCGGCCGTCCGCTCACCTACCTGGAGCTGGCGGAGGAGCTGAGCGCCTACGTCCAGGAGATGGGCTTCACCCACGTCGAGCTGATGCCGGTGATGGAGCACCCGTTCGCCGGCTCCTGGGGTTACCAGGTCTCCTACCAGTTCGCGCCCACGGCCCGGTTCGGGACGCCGGACGACTTCCGGGCGATGGTCGACCGCCTCCATTCGCGCGGCATCGGCGTGATCCTCGACTGGGTCCCGGCCCATTTCCCGCGCGACGCCTTCGCGCTGGCCCACTTCGACGGCACCGCCCTCTACGAGCACGCCGACCCGCGGCGGGGCGCCCACCCCGACTGGGGCACCCTGATCTACAACTTCGGCCGCAACGAGGTGCGCAACTTCCTGATCGCGAGCGCCCTGTGGTGGCTCAGCGAGAACCACGCCGACGGGCTGCGGGTCGACGCCGTCGCCTCCATGCTCTACCGCGACTACTCGCGGGCGGCGGGCGAGTGGGTGCCGAACGAGTACGGAGGCCGCGAGGACCTGGAGGCGATCGCCTTCATCAAGCAGCTCAACGAGGCGGTGCACGAGCGGGAGCCGGGCACCGCGATGGTGGCCGAGGAGTCAACGGCCTGGCCGGCCGTCTCGCGGCCGGTCAACCTCGGCGGCCTGGGTTTCGACTTCAAGTGGAACATGGGCTGGATGCACGACACGCTGGACTACTTCCGGCTGGAGCCGATCCACCGCCGCTTCCACCACAACCAGCTCACCTTCAGCCTCATGTACGCGTTCAGCGAGCAGTTCGTGCTGCCGCTCTCGCACGACGAGGTGGTCCACGGCAAGGGCAGCCTGGTCGCCAAGATGCCCGGCGATCGCTGGCAGCAGATGGCGAACCTGCGCGCCCTGTACGGCTACATGTGGGCGCACCCCGGCAAGAAGCTCCTGTTCATGGGCGGCGAGCTGGCGCAGGAGCGCGAGTGGAGCCACGACCGCGGGCTCGACTGGGATCTGCTCGAGCGGCCCGAGCACGCCGGCATCCAGCGGCTCGTCCGCGACCTGAACCGCGCCTACCGCGGCGAGCCGGCGCTCTGGAAGCTCGACGCGGACCCCGCCGGCTTCCGCTGGCTGGAGCCCGACGACGCCGGCTTCAACGTGCTGGTGTTCCTGCGCCTGAGCGACGACCAGCGGCGCCCGCTGGTCTGCGCCTGCAACCTCTCGCCGGTGCCGCGCGCCCCCTATCGGGTCGGCCTGCCGCGCGGCGGGCGCTGGCGGGAGATCATGAACACGGACTCGGACCGCTACGGTGGCTCGAACATCGGGAACCTCGGGAGCGTGATGGCCGAGCCGGTGCCCTGGCACGGCGAGCCCTACTCCGCGGAGCTGACGCTGCCGCCGCTGGCGGTGGTCTGGCTGGTGCCGGGGGACTGAGCTCCGGACGGGGGCGAGCCGCCTCGTCACGCCGATGGCGCCGCCGTGCTGCTCT
>JAWVEW010000054.1:0-3677 GCA_033856495.1 Miltoncostaeaceae bacterium
TGGCCAAGCGGCTCGTCCGCGCGAAGCGCAAGATCAAGGCCGCCGGGATCCCGTTTCGCGTGCCGCCGGCTCACCTGCTTCCCGACCGCCTGGCGGCGGTGCTCGCGGTCGTCTACCTGATCTTCAACGAGGGGTACGGCGGCCGCGGCGACCTCGCCGCCGAGGCGATCCGGCTCGGCCGCGCGCTCGCCGAGCTGATGCCCGACGAGCCCGAGGCGCACGGCCTGCTGGCGCTGATGTTGATGAACGACGCCCGGCGCGACGCGCGATTCGCCGACGGCACGGTGGTGCTCCTGCGCGATCAGGACCGATCGCTCTGGCACGTGGACCAGATCGCGGAGGGACGCGCCGAGCTCCGGCGCGCGCTGGCGCTCGGCGGCCGCGATCCCTACGTGCTGCAGGCGGCGCTCGCGGCCCTGCACGCGGACGAGCCCCAGGACTGGCCCCGGATCGCGGCCCTCTACGGCGAGCTCGCCGACCTCACCGGCTCGTCGGTGGTGGAGCTCAACCGGGCCGTCGCCATCGCCGAGGCGGGCGACGTCGAGGCCGCGCTCGCCCTGGTGGAGCGCCTCGATCTCGACCGCTACCACTATCTGCACGCGACGCGCGCGGAGCTGTTGCGCCGGCTCGGTCGGATCGATGAGGCCCGCGCGGCCTACGACCAGGCGCTGAAGCTCGTTCACTCGGACGCCGAGCGGCGCTTCCTGGAGCGGCGGCTGGCGGAGCTCCCGGGCGCGCCGGCGCGTGGCCGTGCGCAGGGCCCGCTCGGGCAGGGAGGGCCAGCAGCAGCAGGGTGACGAAGAGCTGCTCGCCAGCCGCCGAACCCGTGCCGCCGCCAGGCGTTGAGCCAGGCCGCAAGGCCAGCCGCGACGGGCCCGGGGGACAGCGCCCCGGCTTCCCGATGGCGGAGAGGATGAGCACAGCTCGTCACAGGGCCGCCGCGGCACGCATCCCGGGTCGGGGCCGTGCGGCCGCCCGACGAAAGGACCGCCGGATCATGATGCGAACGACGCTCGCCGCCATCGCCCTGCTCGCCCTCGGCGCGCCGGTCGCAAGCGCCGGGGCCGCGCCCGTCGGGGGCTTCTCGATGCCGCCCGTGCCGGCGATGCTCTCGCGCGTTCCGCTGGCCAGCCCCGCCGGGTACGGCGAGCTCGCGGCTCCGGTCTGCGGGACCTCCCAGGGCGCTTTCGGGCTGGGCCACGTGGGCTCCACCATCCTGACCTGCCAGGGCAGCGGGCTGACCTTCGTCGGGCCGTCCGTGGGTCAGGTCGCCAGCGTGATCGGGCCGACCATCATCGGCCCGGCGTTCATCGGCTCGTCCATCGTGTCCGCCGGGAACGTCGGCATCGGCTGACCGTCGTGGCCTGCTTCGGCAAGCCGAGCGACACGATCGTCCACCAGCGCGACCCTCGCCGCGGCCCGCCCCCGGCCAGCGGCCCGGCACGTGGCGCTCGCCGGCGCCGGGCTGGCGGGGAGGTCGGGCCGCGACGCAGCCTGAATCGCCGGCCGCGCTCTGGAATCCCAAGGGCTACATGAACACCGCCTGGGGCCGGATGCGCGTCACCGTCGCGCCCACCTGACGCCGCGGGGTCGCGCCCTCATGGACGAGACGACCGAGGCCACCCGACGCACGCGGCTCTCCAGCGAGCGGACGTGGCTCGCCTGGCTGCGTACCGGCCTTGCCGCCTTCGGGGTGGGCCTCGCGACGGGCAGCATCATCCCGAAGCTCACGTCCGGCGCCGCCTGGCCCTACGTGACGGTTGGAATCGGCTTCGCCAGCCTCGGAATGCTGCTCGTCGGCGTCGGCGTGCACCGTCACCGCGCGGTGGAGGCCGCGCTGCAGCGCGGCGAGTACGCGGCACTGGACGATCGACTGCTCCGCTTGCTCGGTGTCGTCGCCGTCTTGCTCGGCGTGGCCATCGTCGCCGTCCTGATCTTCGCGGACTAGCGTCCCGCACGGCCTCGCTCACCCGAGGATGGCCAGCAGCAGGGTGACGAGGAGCCATCCGAGGCGGCGACGGCAGCGAGCGCCAGCAGCGTCGGCCAGGACGAGGCGAGAGCGTCAGGGGCCGCCGCGGATCCCGCAGCATCGGCGCTACGCCGGGGCCGGCAGCGCCCCGAAGCGGCGCTCGCGCGCGGCGAACTCCCGCACCGCCGCCGCGAGGTCGGCCGGCGTGAACTGCGGCCACATCAACGGCGTGAAGACGATCTCGGCGTACGCGCTCTCCCAGAGCAGGAAGTCGCTGAGACGCTGCTCGCCGCCGGTGCGCACCAGCAGGTCCACCTCCGGCGCCCCCTCGCCCAGGACGCGGGCGAGCGCCTCGCGCGGGCGCTCCTCCTGCGGGCTCAGGCGCAGGGAGGCGCGGGCGATCGCCTCCCGCGACGAGTAGTCCAGCGCGATACGCAGGTCGAGCCGGCGCCCCTCGGCGGTCGCCGCCTCGGCGCGCCGGACGGCGGCCAGCAGGGCCGCGGGCAGGCGGTCCCGCCGGCCGATGACGCGGATGCGCACGCCCTGACGGGCGCAGACGGCCGCCTCGCGGCGCAGCGTCCGCGTGATCAGCTCCATCAGGCCCGCCACCTCGGCGGCCGGCCGGCGCCAGTTGTCCGACGAGAAGCCGAAGAGCGTGAGTGCGCCGATCCCCAGCGCCGGCGCCGCCTCGATGGCCCGCCGGGCCGCCCTGGCGCCCGCGGCGTGGCCGGCCAGTCTGGGGCGGCCGCGCGCTGCCGCCCAGCGTCCGTTGCCGTCCATGATGACGGCCACGTGCAGGCCGGGCGGAGGGACGTCGTGGCGCACCCGGCTCAGCCCGGCTCCGGCCCGCGCTCGGGGCGCACGGAGCGGATCACCGCCTCCATCTGGTCGAGGTAGCGCTCCAGGGCGCGGCGCCCGCGCGGCGCCAGGCGGTATTCGGTGCGCGGCTGGCGCCCGGCGAAGAACTTGCGGCAGGTGACGTAGCCGGCCTCCTCCAGTTTGCGGGCGTGCGCGGAGAGGTTGCCGTCGCTGGTGCCGATCAGCTCCACCAGCTCGCCGAAGGACAGGCGCGCGCTGACGGCCAGCGCGCTGACGATGCCCAGCCGCACCCGCTCGTGCACCAGCGGGTCCAGCGGAGGGAGCGCCTCGGCGCCCCGCGCTGCCGCGGCCGCGCGCCCCGAGCGGGGCGAGGCGCCGCTAGCCACCGTGCCGGATCCCGATCACCGTGCCGAAGACGATGCTCAACCCGCCGAACCCCGCGGCCATGAAGGCGTCGCCCCAGCTCCAGGGCGCGAGCATGGCGGCCGTGCCGAGCGCCATGAAGCAGGCGCCGGCGGCGGGCACGACGCGGACCGACTGCCCGCCCCCCGCGACCAGGCCGCAGCCGTAGAGCAGCAGCCACAGGCCGGGGAGGGGCTCGGTCAGGTCCGCCCGCGCGAGGGCCAGCGTGATCACCGCGCCGGCGAGGACGGCGGGAGCCAGGCCCAGCAGGAAGCGCCGTCCCGAGGCGCCCAGCAGGCGCGTGCGGGTGCGGCGCGCCTTGCGCGCCATCGCCGCCACGCCGATCGCGATCGCGATCGCGGCCTCCGCCAGCCAGACCGCCAGCCAGCTGCCGCGGTCCGCCGCCCAGGCCGCCACCACCTCCGCGGCGAGGGCCGTGATGCCCATCAGCGCCGTGCCCCACCCGGGGATGGCGCTGAAGGAGGCC
>JAWVEW010000055.1:0-7779 GCA_033856495.1 Miltoncostaeaceae bacterium
AGCGGCCGACGCCGGCCGCGACGACGCGCTCCTTGAAGGTGTCGAAGCTGCCGAAGGCCCCGTCGATCGCCGCCGCGAGGTCTCCGCTCGGCGCGCCGCCGCCGTCCGGGCTCATGATCTCCCAGAACATGGTGTGGTTGGCGTGGCCGCCGCCGTTGTTGCGCACCGCGGTGCGCTTCTCCTCCGGGATCTGATCGAGGTTCGCGAGGACCTCCTCGATCGGCCGGTCCGCCCACTCGGTGCCCTCGAGCGCCGCGTTCACGTTGTTCACGTAGGTCTGGTGGTGCTTGTCGTGGTGCAGACGCATCGTCTGCTCGTCGATGTGGGGCTCGAGCGCCGCGTAGTCGTAGGGCAGGTCCGGCAGCTCATAGGCCATGTCGCCTCCTCGGTGGTGGCTCGCGCGCGGGATCCGTCCCGGTCAGGGCAGCTCCGGGCGTGGGCGCGGCAGCGTCCGGCCCGATGTCCGCCCGCTTATACCTGTTCGCCGGGGGCGCCGGCCTCGGGTCGGCGATCGTGGAGCAGGCGCCCGGCGGCGCCCGGCCGGCCTCAGGTCGCCGTTCGTCCTCTGGGACCAAGAGGAAACCGAACGATTTCGGCGCCTGCGTCCGAAGCCGTCTCGGGGGGTCGCGCCCTAGCCTCTCGTGTTCGGGAGGCCGTGAGTTGAGCGTGCGCACATGAAGAAGATCGAGGCGTTCATCCGCCACGAGGCGCTGGACCAGCTGCGCGACCGGCTCGCCGGGATGGGGCTGCCGTCGATGAGCGTCAGCGAGGTCAAGGGCTCGGGTCGCCAGGAGGGCTACAAGGAGAGCTACAGGGGGGCGTCGGGCAGGATCTTCCTGCGGCCCAAGCTGAAGCTCGAGATGGTCGTCGACGACGCCGACCTCGAGCGCGTGCTGGAGGCGATCCTCGAGATCGCCCGGACCGGCGAGGCGGGCGACGGCAAGGTGTTCGTGATCCCGGTCGAGGATGCGATCCGGGTGCGCAGCGGAGAGCGCGGGCCGGGGGTGCTGGCCTCGCACTGATCGCCGATCCCAGCGCACGACGCCGCCCACGGGCCTGATCTACCATTCCGACGAGCGGCGTCGCCGGCCCGCCGTCAGGGCGATCCGGGGCGCGGGATCCTGCGTTCGGGAAAGGGAGCCGGTTGGACTCTGAGCGGTTGAGCCTCTCGCCCGCCGTCGACATCGGCCGGGACGATGCCCGAACGAGGGCGCGCGCCGTCTTCGCCCAGGTCATGTTCCTCGTCGCGGCCAACTGCGGCTTCACGGCCGCGGGCGCCTACATCGGGCGGGACCTGTCGGGCGGCGCCAGCCTCCTCTGCCTGCTCGGCGGCCTCGTCATCGCGATCGGCCTCGGCTTCGTCCGCAAGCGCTCGTCGGGCCTCGCGCTGACGCTCTTCTTCGGCCTCGGCCTGCTTCTGGGCCTCGGCATCGGCCCGCTGCTGACGGCGTACGTCACCGTCAACGGCTCCGCCATCCTCTGGCAGGCGGCCGGAGCGACGGCGCTCTTCGTGGGCGCCTTCGGCGCCTACGGCTACGCGACCCGCCGCGACCTCTCGAGCTGGGCGCGAACGCTCTTCTGGGCGTTGCTCGGCCTGATCGCCCTGGGGCTGGTGCTGGTGTTCGTGAGCATCCCGTACGGCCACCTCGTCTACGCGCTGCTCGGGCTCGGCATCTTCGCCGCCTTCACGATCTTCGACTTCAACCGTCTCCGCAGGGCCGAGCCCGACGACGCGGTGCTGATCGCCACCGGCATCTACCTCGACGTCTTCAACGTGTTCCTCTTCATGCTCCAGCTCTTCGGGGGCGGCGAGCGGAGGTAGGGCTGGAGGCAGCGGGCGGGCTGTCGTAGGCTTGGGGCAATGCGGCGGTCCGGCATGCTCGACTCGGTGGCCGGTCTCGGGCTGCACGACCACGTCTGCTGGATCTTCGACGACGAGGACGACGTCCGCGGCGCGGCGCTCCAGTGGTTCGAAGAGGGCCTCAGGCTCGGCCAGCGCCTGCTGTACGTCGGCGCGCGCGAGCCCGAGGCGCTGAACGCCGACCTGGCGCGGTTGGATGGCGTCGCGGCGCTGGTCGCCGCCGACGCGCTTCGGGTCGTGTCGCTGCCGACCCTCCACGACCCCGCTCGGGAGGCCGACGGCCCGCCCCCGATGGCGCGCTACGCGGCCGCGACGGAGGATGCGCTCGCCGACGGCTACACCGGCCTGCGGGTCGCGGCGGACCTGACCCGGCTCGCCGTTCACCCGACCGCCTGGGAGGCGCAGGCGCGCTGGGAGAGCGAGGCGGACCGCTACATGGCGTCCATGCCGCTCGCGGTGCTGTGCTGCTACGACCGGCGGGAGGTGCCGGGGGCGGCGCTCGCCGACATCGCGTCGTTCCACCCGCTCGTGCACGGGTCGCGCCGCATCGCGCCCTTCCGGCTGTTCGCCACGCAGGACGCGCTCGCGCTCTCCGGCGACGTGGACGGCTTCTCGGTCGACGCGCTGAACCGCCTCCTCGGGATGGCGGCGCAGCCGGAGGGCGGCGTCCTCGACATCGGCGCGCTCGAGTTCATCGACCACCGCGGGGTCCTGGCGCTGGTCGACCACGCCCGGGCGGACGGAGGCCTTTCCCTCCGCGCGGCCCCGCCCATGGTCCGGCGCCTGTGCACCATGCTGGACGTCGCCCTCTGATCCGGGACCGCGCCCACGCGTTCGCCCATGACGCGCTGCTCTACGACGGCCCGGACGACTTCCTGGAGGGCACGCTGCCGTTCCTGCGGGAGGGGCTCGCGGCCGGCGAGGCCATGTTGGTGGCGGTGCCGCAGGATCGGATCGCGCTCCTGCGCGCCGCCCTGACCGGGCACGCGGATCGCGTCTGCCTGGTTGACATGACCCGGCTCGGACGCAATCCGGCCGCGATCATCTCCGCCTGGAGAGACTTCCTGGGCGAGAACGACGTCCGGCAGCGGCCGGCGCGCGGTATCGGGGAGCCGATCTGGGACGGCCGCAGCGCGCAGGAGATCGTCGAGTGCCAGCGTCACGAGTCCCTGCTCAACCTCGCCTTCGATGACGGCCCGCCCTGGCAGCTGATGTGCCCCTACGACACCCGGGCGCTGCCGGACGACGTCATCCTGGAGGCGCGCCGCTCCCACCCGTTCGTGCGGGAGCGGGGCGTCCGGCGCGAGAGCCGGGACTACGTCGCCCCGGCGAGCGTGCTCGGCCCGGAGGAGGACGACCTTCCGGTCGTCCCCGACCGGGCGCAGCGCCTGGCCTTCACGCGGGCCGAGATGACGGACGTCCGCCGCCTCGTCTCCAGGCAGGCCCTGCAGGCGGGCCTCGACGAGGAGCGGAGGGCCGACCTGGTGTTGGCGGTGAGCGAGGTGGCCAGCAACAGCGTGCTCCACGGGGGCGGCGACGGGGTCCTGGCGATCTGGCGCGACGCCGACGCCCTGGTCTGCGAGGTGCGCGACCGCGGCCGCATCGCCGACCCGCTCGTGGGCCGGGCACGGCCCTCCCCCCACCAGCGGGGCGGCCACGGGATGTGGCTGGTCAACGCCCTCTGCGTCCTGGTGCAGGTCCGCGCCCTGGCCGACGGCAACGTGGTGCGAATGACGCTCCACGCCCGCTAGGACCCGGCCGCCGTCAGGTTTCCTTCAGGTTTGCCGATGGCGGGACCGGGCGGAGCGCCCTAGGCTCGTCGCCGTGTCGCGCCCGCACATCGTTTTCGCGTGAGCTGGTCCCGCTTTGCCATCGGCTTCGACGAGCGCGATCGAGCCCGCCTCCACGAGCTGGTGGACCTCGTCGTCGATTCGGGCCAGTGGACCGAAGGACCGCTGACGCGGGCCTTCGAGGCGGACTGGGGGGACTGGAACGGGATCTCCGCCCTCTCGTTCTCGAGCTGGGCGGGCGCCGCGCTGGCGGCGCTCGAGTTCCTCGAGGTCCGCGGCGCGACCGTGCTCTGCCCCTCCAACACCTTCATGGCCACCCCGCTCGCGGCCATCAAGGCCGGCGCACGCGTCGAGTTCGTCGACTGCAACCGCGATGACCTCTGCATGTCGCTGAGCGACCTCGAGGAGAAGATGGACCGCCACCGCCCGCGGGCCGTCTTCCTCGTCCACATCGGCGGACACATCGCCTTCCAGGTGGAGGAGATCGCCGCGCTCTGCCGGGCTCGGGGGGTCTTCCTGATCGAGGACTGCGCGCACGCGCACGGCGCCCAGTGGCACGGCCGGCGCGCGGGCAGCTGGGGCGACGCGGGTGTCTGGTCCTTCTACGCGACGAAGACCGTCTCGACCGGCGAGGGCGGCATGCTGGTCTCCCGGGACCCTCAACTCATAGAGTTCGCGCGTGCCTTCCGGAACTACGGCAAGCCGGAGCACCGGGTGCCCGGGCTCAGCTTCCGCATGAGCGAGTTCACCGCTGCCCTCGGCGTGATCGCCACGTCCCGCCTCGAGGAGATCGTGGCGTGGAAGAACGCCGTGGCCGTCGAGCACCTCGACGCCAGACATCCGGGCCGGCTCCAGCTCCCGGACGGGATGACGTCGGGCCTCTACAAGTACATCGTCTTCGACCCGGTCGAGCGCTCGACCGGCAAGGTCTACGAGACGCCGTGCCATCGGATCATGGGGGACGCCGTCGACCTCCCGAACTCGGACTGGGTCGCGCGCAACCACTGGTGCGTGCCCCTCTACTACCGTCCGGACGCGGAGCGTCCGGCCCCGGTCGAGCGAGCCGCGGAGACGAGGCCTTAAAGACCCTCGTCATCGGCGGCTCCGGGTTCATCGGGTCGCACGTCGTGGAGGCCCTCCAGCGCGAGGGCCACGACGTGCGCGTCTTCGACCTGCGCCGCTTCCCCTATCCGGGCCGGCGCGAGGTCGAGACGGTCGTCGCCGACGTCGTCGACCTGCAGAGCCTGCTGGTCGCGATGCGGGGCTGCGACCGGGTGCTGCACCTGGCCGCGATGGCGGACGTCGACCAGGTGGTGGCCGATCCCCGCAGGGCGCAGGCGGTGAACGCGGAGGGCACGCTGAACGTGCTCGAGGCCGCGCGCCGCTCCAGCATCGAGCGGATCGTCTACGCCAGCACGATCTGGGTCTACGGCGACCGCGTGGGCGAGGCGGTCGGCGAGGACAGCGAGCTGCCGCTGCCGGAGCACTTCTACACGGCGACCAAGCTCGCGGGAGAGATGTACTGCCATTCCTACGGCACGCTCTACGGCCTCCAGTGGACGATCCTCCGCTTCGGGATCCCGTACGGGCCGCGGGCGCGCCTGGCCGCCGTCGTCCCGAGCTTCGTGCACCAGGCGCTCGGGGGCTCGCCGCTGACCATCCGGGGGGACGGGGATCAGTCCCGGCGGTTCGTCTACGTCGAGGACCTGGCCGAGGGGGTCGTCCGCGGCCTCCTGCCGGTCGCGGCCAACCGCGTCTACAACCTCGTCGGACAGGAGAGCGTGACGATCCGCGAGGTCGCCGAGGTGGTGCGCCGGCACCTGGGCTCGGTGGCGATCGTCCATGTCCCGGGACGCCGGGGCGACCTCGTCGCCGCCGAGATCTCGGGCGAGCGCGCCCGGCAGGAGCTCGGCTGGTCGGCGACGACCTCCTTCGAGGAGGGCGTCGGGCGCTACATCGACTGGCTTCGGGAGGAAGAGCCCTGGGGGGAGATCCGGTCCAGCACCGGGATCTCCGATTAGCTCTGGGCCACCAGGCGCGAGAGGGTCACCGGCCTCAGCCCGCGCTCGTGGATCGCGTCGATGATCCGGGGAAGCGCCCGCAGCGTTCGCTCGGGCGCGCCGGAACTGCCGTCGGCGTCGTGGAGCAGGAGGATCGCGCCGCTCCGGAGCCCGGCGACGGTCCTGGACGCGATGAGCTCGGGCGTCGCCCGCGCCTCCCAGTCACGGGCCCACCTGGACCACATCGTCCGGCGCATCCCCAGGCGGGGCGCGGCATGCCAGGCGGCCAGGTTGAACACCCCGTAGGCCGGCCGGTAGAAGCGCGGCGGCCTGCCCGCCGCATCGGCGATAGCGACGTGGGCGCGCCGCAGCGACTCGACGGTGGCCCGGGGCCCGAGCGCTGCCAGCCGGCGGTGATCGTCCCCGTGACAGGCGACCTCGTGCCCGCGCTCCATCGCCTCGACCGCCAGCGACGGCCACTGCCGCACGCGCTGCCCGAGCCAGAAAAACGTTGCCGGCACGCCGTCGAGCGCGGCGAGGAAGCGCTCCGTCAGGCGGGGGTCGGGGCCGTCGTCGAAGGTCAGCGCCACCTCGGGGCGCCCGGCCGGCGCCTGCGAGAGCATGACGCGCGCGAGCGCCTTCCGGGCCGGCGGCAGGACGCTCAGCGCGGGGCCCCAGTAGGCGATCGCCGCCCCCGCGAGCGCCGTCCCTCCGGCCGCGGCGGCGATCTGGGCTGCCGCGGGCGCTCGCCTGGCCACGCCGCGACGATACCGGACGGCCGGACCCGGCCTCGGGCGCGGGCATGACGGCCGCCCGCCCGACCGGGCCCGTGCGGGTGCTGATCCTGACCGCCAGCGTGGGGGAGGGGCACGATCTGCCGGCGCGGACGCTGGCCGCCCAGCTTCGCGCCGAGCGCCCCGACGTCGAGGTGATCACCGAGGACGCCATCGCCGCGATGGGTCCGCTGGTGTCCCTGATGAGCGAGCGCGCGCCGCGCGTCCTCTATTTCCGGTTGGTCTGGCTCTGGGACGTGGGCTACTGGCTCTCCACGGCTCTCCCGCCGGTCCGCGGGCTCGCACGGAGGCTGCTGGGGAGGGTGGGCTCGGGCGGTCTGGTCGCCCTGGTGCGCCGGAATCGGCCCGACGTCATCGTGTCCACCTGGCCGGGGTCCACGGAGGCGCTGGGCTGGCTGCGCCGCACGGGGCGGCTCGCGGTCCCCGTTTGCGCCGCGGTCACGGACCTGTCCGGCCTGCGCTACTGGGCGGCGCCCGGCGTGGACCTCCACCTCGTCACCCACCCGGAGTCGATCCCGGAGGTGCGCCGGATCGCCGGCGCGGGAGCATCGGTGCAGCCCGTGCACGGGCTCACCGCGCCGCAGTTCCTCGTGCCGCGGGATCCGGTCGAGGCGCGCCGGGACCTGGGCCTGCCCGAGCGGGGCAAGGTCGTGCTGGTCTCCGGCGGAGGCTGGGGAGTCGGCGACACGGAGGGCGCCGTGGACATCTCCCTCGGTCTGGGCGAGGTGAGCCAGGTGGTCTGCCTCTGCGGCCGGAACGAGACGCTCCTGGCGCGGCTGCGCCGGCGGTACGGCGGCGATGCCCGGGTGCGCGTGGAGGGCTTCACCGACCAGATGGGGGACTGGCTCGCCGCAGGGGACGCCCTGATCCACTCGACGGCCGGCCTGACCGTCCTCGAGGCTCACATCCGCGGCTGCCCGACCATCTCGTACGGGTGGGGGCGGGGCCACATCAGGCCGAACAATCGGGCCTTCCAGCGGTACGGCCTCGCCGAGGTCGTTACCCGGCGGGAGCGGCTGGGGGAGGCGCTGCGGCGCGCCCTCGCCGCGCGCCGGGCCCCGGACCTCTCGGCCGCGGCCTTCCCCTCCGCCGCCTCGCAGGTGCTCGCGCTCGCGGGCACCGGCGCGCCCGAGCGCGCGGGCGCGGCGCAGTCCCCGTCCTGAGTCGGGGTCAGCCCGTGGGGCGCGGGGCGGCGGGCCCCCCCGTGGAGGCGAGTCCGGGACGCGAGAGCGCGATCAGTCCGGTCACCATCGCCGCGGCCGCCGCGCCGACCAGCACCCACCAGGCGCCGCTCGCGTTGACGGTCTCCTCGAAGACCCCGACGCCGATGGCGG
>JAWVEW010000056.1:0-2700 GCA_033856495.1 Miltoncostaeaceae bacterium
CGAGGTCGGCGCAGGCTAGCACCAGCATCCCCAGCATGCCGTCGGTGCCGTTGACGAGCGACAGCCCCTCCTTGGCGGCGAGGGCGAGCGGGGCGAGGCCGTGCTCCCGGAACAGCTCGCCGGCCGGCCGCACGGCGCCGTCGGGACCCGCCGCCTCCCCCTCGCCCATGAGGACGAGCGCGACGTGGGCCAGCGGCGCCAGGTCCCCGGAGCAGCCGAGCGAGCCGTGCTCCGGCACCACCGGGGTGATCCCGCGGTTCAGGAGCGCCGCCAGCGCCTCGGCGGCGATCGGGCGCACCCCCGCGTGGCCGGAGGCGAGCGTGCGCAGGCGCAGCAGCATCATTGCGCGGACCACCTCGCGCTCGACCGGCGGCCCCATGCCCGCCGCGTGGGAGCGCACGAGGCTGGACTGCAGCCGGGCGCGCAGGTCGGGCTCGACGTGCCGCAGCGCGAGCCCGCCGAACCCGGTGGAGACACCGTAGACCGGGTGCTGCGCCGCGGCGAGGGCCTCGACCTGCGCCCGAGCGCGCGCCATGCGCTCGTGGGCCAGCCCGGCGAGCTCGACTCGCGCCCCGCCGCGCGCGACCGCCAGCACCTCGGCCGGGGTCAGGGGGCCGCCGCTGACAACCACCGTCGTCACGCGGGACGACCCTACTGCAGCGCGGCGAGGCGGAGCTCCCGGGATTGTGATCGCGCCCCCGCGTTGGATAGGTTCCCTGCATGGACGCCATTCATGATCTCGGTGGGAAGCAGGGTTTCGGGACGGTCGCGATCGAGCCGGCCGAGCCGGTCTTTCACGAGCCGTGGGAGCGCAGCGTGTTCGTCGCCGTCCTCGGCGTGCTGCGAGGCGGCATCGGCAACAACAGTCAGTTCCGTCACGCGATGGAGCGGATGGACCCCGTGCACTACCTCTCGGGCTCGTACTTCGAGAAGTGGATGACCGGGATCGCCACGCTCCTCGCAGAGAAGGGCGTCGTCACACAGGAGGAGCTCGAGGCGCGCGCCGGCGGGCCGTTCCCGCTCGCGCCGAACCCCGAGCTGAAGGACGTCCCGGACCCGGCGCCGGACGGGGACACCGCCCGCTTCGCCCCGGGGGACGCCGTCGTGGTGACGAAGGACCGCCCGTCGTGGCACACCCGCTGCCCGGAGTACGTCCGCGGCCGGCGCGGCGAGGTGGTCGCGGTGCGCGGCACCGTCGCGGTTCCCCACATCGAGGTCCACCGCAACGAGCGCACGCCGGAACAGACCTACTCCGTGCGCTTCGAGGGCTCGGAGCTGTGGGGCTCGGCCGCCGAGCCGGGCACCTCGACGACCGTCGATCTCTTTCAGAGCTACCTGGAGGCCGCGTGAGCGAGCACGACGGGCACGGCCATGACCACGCGGGGCCGGCGGCCTCGCCGCCGGAGCAGCGCGCCGCCGCGCTGGAGGCCCTCCTCATCGAGAAGGAGATCCTCACGGAGGGGTTCATCGACACCGTCGTGACGACCTACGAGAGCCGGGTCGGGCCGATGAACGGCGCGAAGGTGGTCGCCAAGGCGTGGGTCGACCCGGAGTACCGGGCGAAGCTGGTCGAGGACGCCACCGCGGCCGCCGCGGAGCTGGGCTTCAAGGGCCCGCAGGGCAACATGGCCGTGGTCGAGAACACCGACGAGGTCCACAACGTCGTGGTGTGCACGCTCTGCTCCTGCTACCCCTGGCCGGTGCTGGGGCTGCCGCCCGCCTGGTACAAGAGCCCGTCCTATCGCGCCCGGATGGTCCGCGAGCCGCGGGCGCTCCTGGCCGAGATGGGCTGCCACGTCCCCGACGACGTCGAGATCAGGGTCTGGGACTCGAGCGCGGACAAGCGCTACCTCGTCCTCCCCCAGCCGCCGGCCGGCGCCGAGGGGAAGAGCGAGGAGGAGCTGGCCGAGCTCGTGACCCGCGACTCGATGGTGGGGGTCGCCCGGCTGTGACCGACCGCAGGACCGCCGCCCTGATCGAGGCGATGGCGGGGCCCGAGGCCCCGCGCCGGGCGGACGGGGAGATGGTCTTCGAGGCCCCCTGGCAGGGGCGGGCGGTGGCGATGGCGCTGGGCCTGGTCGAGCGGCTGGGCGTCGGCTGGGAGGAGTTCCGCCGGCGCCTTGTCGCCGAGATCGAGGCGCAGCCCGGCCGCCCCTACTACGAGAGCTGGCTGGCGGCGCTCGAGTCGCTCGCCGCGGACCATGGCGTCGGCCTGCAGGAGCGGGCTCCCGCCTGACCGTTCGGCGTGGCCGTCGGGCTAAGATCGACGCCATGAGCGAGGAGCAGCGGCCGAAGCCCGGGATCGGTATCGCCGAGCCGTACTTCATTCCCGCCCCGGGGCGCTCCGAGCAGCCCTGGGCGGCCGACCCGGACGCCGACTACAGCGGCTGGTTCTGCATCCGCACCGACCCCTGGCCCTGCCCGGCCGAGGGGTGCGACTACGTGGCCCAGTACCTCACGGCCGCCCACCTCATCATCGTCTGGCCGGAGATCGACGACCTCAACCTGCTGCGCCAGGCCGCCGCCGCGCGCGAGGTCGGCCGCAACCCCCGGCCCACCGAGTACGAGGCGACCATGGGCCCGGCCTGCTCGTACTACCAGTGGGAGGCCGCCGGCCGGCCGGTGCACGCCGTCCGCGCCAAGAGCTAACCGCCGGTGCGCGGTCAGCGGCTGAGGAGCCCCCGCGAGCGCAGGTGGTCG
>JAWVEW010000057.1:0-3006 GCA_033856495.1 Miltoncostaeaceae bacterium
TCGAGCCCCGTGCACCCTGGTACGCGAGGCTCGATCCGCTCGCCCGGGCGGTGGCCGGTCGCGGTCTCCACCGGTGCCCGTCCTGTGGCCACGCATGGCCGACCGAAGGCCCGTCGTGATGGTCGCCAGCGACATCGCGAGCACGGTGACCGCGCTCCTTCCGTCGGGCACCGCGCCGGCGAAGCCGCGGCCGTGAGGGGCCTTCCTGACATACCCGCAGGCGCAGCCGATGGCCGCGAGCTGAGCTGGGCAGCCTTCCGGGCCGCCCGGGCTCGCTTCCTCGCCGGTCTGGCGGCACAGAGCGCACTCGTGCAGCTCGAGCACGCGTGGCGCGGTCCCGCCGCCGAGCGGGCGGTTGACGTGACGGCCTGCGGAACCCGGGACGCGCGCAGGGACAGCGCAGACGCCTGAAGGTGCGGGACCGGATTAACGCGGCTATCTCAGCGGGCGTCACACGCGGGGCGGCTCGCTGTCGGTGACGGAGTTGATCCCTCTCGATCCGATTGGAGCTTGTCGGGAACAAAATCGAGCGCCGCCCCGTTCTAGGGTCATGAGCACGCTGAGCGCTCCTGAGGACGCCACGCTCGTGGCCCGGGCCCGCCGGGGCTCCCGGGAGGCGGCCGGCGAGCTCTTCTCACGTCATTGGCTTTCAGCCTGGCGCGCCGCGCTTGCCCTGACTGGGAGCCAGGAGCTGGCCGAGGATGTCGTCCAGGACGCCTTCGAGCGCGCGTTTCGCGCGCTGGAGCGCTTCGAGGTGGGGTCCTTCGCCGCCTGGCTTCATCGGATCGTCGTCAACCGCGCGCTCGATGTGGTCAGGGCCGAGCGGCCCTCCCTGGGCCTGGAGGCGGCAGGCGGACTCGCCGCCCGCACCGAGCACGGACGGCTGGCGGACGCCGACTTTCTCGCCGCCGTCGCCTGCCTGGATCCGGAGCGGCGGGTGGTCGTCGTCCTTCGCTACGGCCTCGACTACACCCTTGCCCAGATCGCCGAGTTCCTGGACATGCCCCTTGGCACCGTCCAGTCGCGCCTTCACCGGGCGCTTGCCGAGCTTCGGACTCAACTTGAGGTGCACGATGGCGACTGACTTCGAGAGCCGCCTGGAGGAGGCGCTGAAGGGCCACCCCGGGCCGGCGGTTGAGGAGCGGCTTCGAGCCGCGGCGCTCGACGCGCTCCCCGCGCCCGAGCGCGCTCGCCCCAAGATGCTGGCACTCCCGGCGTGGATCCGCCGGCCGGGCAGGCCGCGCCGCGCCGGAGACCGGCGCCGGCGCACCTGGGTGATCGCGCTGGCCGCGCTCACCGCCACCACCGGCGGCGCCCTCGCCGCCCGGGCGCTCCTGCAGGGCGAAGAGCGCACGGCGGTCCTCGTCGACCCGCAGGCCGCCGAGCGCCTCGCCCGCAACCCGGCCCTTGCCGATGCCCCCTGGCTCCAGGGCCCGAGCGGCGTCGCCTATATCCAGCAGGTCGTCCCCCGTCCGTCGCTCGTCTTCCCGCCCGGCGTCACCTACCCCGAGGCCCTCCAGCGCTTCTACGACGCGGTCTCCCGCCACGGGACGCTTCCCGCAGGCGCCCGGCTCGGACCGCCGCTTCCGGCGGGGAAGATCGTCGCCCTCCCGGCCGATTCCCGCCACGGCGTGGCGATCGACCTGCGCGCCCCCTTCGGCTATCGCCCCGACACCGGGGTCATCAACTCACCGGGGTACGACCCGACGTTCGGGGGGCTCGGCGCGGCGAGGCTTCCCGCCCCGGGGCGCGGCACGCCGCTCCCGGTCGGTCTGCGCGTGATGCCGCCCATCATCGGCCGCCCCATCCCGCCGGGGGCCGGCGGCTGCATGTACCTCGACCCCCTCACGCCGACGCCGCCGTGCCCGCTGCCGCCGGCGCCGCCGGCCGGCGGCGCCGCGCCGGCCGGCGGAGCGCCCGCCTACCGGCCCGGCGCCACGGTGGTGGTCGAGGTTCCCGGCCAGATCGCCGTCGCCGACCTCGATCGCGACGGCCGTCCCGACCTGGCGCTTCCGACCGCGATCCCGGGCGGACGGACCCTCACCGTGATCCTCCGCCGCGGCGCTGGCGCGCTCAGCCGGCCGGAGCGCTATCGCCTGCCCTTCGGCGCCGCCGCGATCGCCGCCGGCGACCTCGTGCCCGGCTCCGGGCCCGACCTCGCCGTCGCCGGCCCCGCCGCCATCGCGGTGCTTGCCAACCGCGGCGACGGCACCTTCGACCGGCCCGTGCGCTACCCGACCGGCCGGCATGACCCGCTCGCGAATGAGGTCCCGGGCTCCTTGGTCATGGCCGATCTCGCCGGCGCCGGCCGCCCAGCGCTTCTGGCCTGGAACCGGGAGACGGGCGCGCTCTGGACGTTCCTTCACGGGCGGAGCGGGCTTCGCCGGATCGCGGCGGGACGGGTCGCGGCGCTTCCCCAGATCCATCCGGTGGTGGCGGGGGACGAGATGGCGGCGGGCGACCTGACCGGCGACGGGCGGGCCGACCTGGCGCTCGCGGCGGGAACCCGGCTCGTGGTGCTGGCCGGCGACGGCCGCGGCCACTTCCGGCCAAGGCAGGCGCTGGCATGCGATCCGGATCGGATCGGCTTCGACGCGGAGGCCGTCCGTCTGGCCGACCTGAACGGCGACGGGCGCCTCGACATCGTCGTCGTCGGAGCGGCGGTCACCGTCGCGCTCGGCCGGGGCGACGGCCGGTTCGGCCCCTGCCGAGTCGTCGTGCGGCTCGCGGGGACGACCCCCGGCGGCCTGGCGGTCGCCGACCTGAACGGCGACGGCATCCCCGACCTGCTCGTCACCGACGAAGCGGCCGGGGTGGTGCGGCTCTACGCCGGCCGCGGCGACGGCAGCTTCCGCGAGGCGGCGGCCTACCCGGCCGGCCTGGCCCCGAACACGCTTGCCGCCCTCCCCGCCGCCGGCGGCGAGCCGCCCGTCGTGATTGTCGCCAGCAACATCGCGAGCACGGTGACCGCGCTCCTTCCGGCGGGCACCGCGCCGGAAGGAGCGC
>JAWVEW010000058.1:0-2563 GCA_033856495.1 Miltoncostaeaceae bacterium
CGAGCTCCGGATCATCGACATCGGGCAAGGGGACACGGCCGATTCGACCATCGTGCACGTGCCCTCGATCGCTGCCGTCGTCGGGGGCGACGTCGTCTACAACCAGGTCCACATGATGACCGCCGAAACCGATGAGCAGGCGCGCGAGGACTGGATCGCCAACCTCGACGAGATCGCCGCGCTGGACCCGGAGATCGTCGTCTCCGGCCACAACCGGCTCGGGGCTCCGTTCCTCGCCAAGACCATCCGCGAGTCTCAGCAGTACCTGCGCGACTTCTCCCGCATCGTCAAGGAGCAGGAAACCGTCGAGGGCATCGTCTCGGCGATGCTCGACCTGCACGGCGATCGCGACAACCAGCGGGTCATCTGGCACTGCGCTCGGGAGGCCGTGAAGAAACTCCGGGAGGCCTGAGCCCCAATGCGCGAAGCAGCCCGGAGGCCGGCTGCGCCGGCAGGCGCTGATCGCGCTCCCGGTCTGACGGGGTCCAATCCGGGGTCCAAATTGAGCGGAACTGAGACCAACTACAGCGACTCCAACTGCTCTAGACGGCTGAATCCGGTCCCACACAGCCAGATCCTTCCGGCTGGGGGCCGGGCGGTCGCAGGCAAGCCATGGTGCGAGGGAGTTGAGAATTAGATTGCCCGTCGAGCCGAGTTAGCGGCCGGTGCGAACCAAGTCAACCCGGCCCCTTGCAGCAGTGCCCCGCTACACCGTGACCCGAAGGGAAGCGGTGCGAGACGCCTCTGAGAACGGGCATAGGGCGAGTGTGAGTCCGAGCTCCGCCCTGGCTCACCGCGGCGCGCGCCGCCCGGAGGCCGCGAGGTCGGTCTCGATCCAGCGGCAGATGACGTCAACGGCGTAGGCCTGCTCGCTCGCCGTCAGCTCGCGGCCCTTCGGGATGCCGTGCCAGCGCTCGAGGCACGTGCGGCAGCACGTCGCGGTCGCGTGCTGGGCGACGAACACTTGGTGGCCGCGGTACGGCGTCTGCTTGCCGTCCTTGTTCGGCTCGGCAGGCGCGAGCCGCTTGGCGAGGAGGTCGCCCGCGTGCTTGCGCACGACCTCCATCCCGCGAAGCTCGACCGTCGCCGCGTCGCGCCCGCGCAGGTGGAACTTCGCCCGGAACAACTGCCGGGCGAGTGCTTCGAGCCTGGAGTCGATCGACGCGGTGTCGGGCATGGTCCGTCTTCGACTGTAGGAGGCGCGCCGTTCCGGCACGCCTGGCGAGACGGAGGGCGGCCACGGACACGCGGTGGACGAGCACCTCGAGCCGCACGAACAGCCCGCCGAGGAGTCCGAGCGGCGGGACCGGGACGTCGACTGAGAACGCGCGGCGGCTCTCAGCGCGCCTCGGCGAGCAGCGCGCGCACCGTCTCGCTGTGCTCGCGCATCGTCTCGTCGCCGTCGCGGCCAGGCTGACGGCCGAACCCGCAGTACATCGCGACGCCGAAGTCGTCGAGGTACTTCGAGGCGGTCGTATGGCGTCGCCGCACCCCCGGGATCCCGTCGATCGGAAGCACGATGCCGAGGAAGACGCGCGTGCCGCCGATGTCGAGGTCGCGCAGCGGCGCGAAGAAGCGCTCGTCCTCACTGCGCAGGTAGCGCGGGCCGGCCATGTGCAGCCAGTCGACGGGACGGCCCGCCTCCGCGACGGCGTGGTTGGCCATGCGGACCATCACGCTCATGTCCTGCGCCTCGTACATCGGCCACTCGGGGAACGTGCCGTAGCACAGGTGGTAGCCGACGAGGACGTCGTCGGGGATCAGCCGAGTCAGCCGTGACGCGGGGCCGGCGAAGCGCTCCCACGCTCCCTCGGAGGTCCATGCGAGCACGCCTTCGACGTCCTGCGTCTCGTAGGCGTTGTCCCACTGGATCGCGAGGTCCTTCGGCGGTATCGCCTCGGTCAGGCGCTGCAATTCGCGCGCGACGAGGCCCTCGAAGCCGCGCGCCGCCTTCGGGTAGTCGCGCGCGTAGTCGGCCTTGAAGGCGTTCATCGCGCTCGCCGGGAACGGAAGGCCGACCTGGAAGCGCATCCCGGCGGGGATGACGCCCTCGTCGTCCCGGAGGCGCCGGAACACCTCGTAGGAGGCGATCGCGTCGTCGATGCGCGGCCACGTGTCCCAGTGCAGGCTGTCGACGTCCTCCTTGACGGCAAAGACCGGCGTCTCGTACGCGTGGCGCGGGATGCCGGTGGGCGACGCCGTCTCCTCGACCACCACGACATCCGGGTTCGGCCGCGCGAGCCGCTCGCGCTCATACCCGACCCACGCCGCCCGCGGCCCCGTCTCACCGTCGGGCAGCGCGAAGACGAGGTCGCCGAAGTGCTCGGCCCCGGCGCGGAACGCGGATTCGGTCGACTCGGCCGGCAGGCTGCCGACGAGGAGGAGCTCACTGGTGACACGACCGCTCATGGGTCGAGATCCTCGCCGATAGCCAGAGCGGATGCTCGCCATGTAGACCTGTGCGACCTATGCCGAACATCTACGACCCGACCTACGACGAGCTGCGCGACCACCCGGGCTTCCGCGCGCGACCCGCCCGGGTGGGCCGCCAGCTCGGCACCGA
>JAWVEW010000059.1:0-19123 GCA_033856495.1 Miltoncostaeaceae bacterium
GGCGCCGAACGTCCTGCCCGCCGATCGCGACCAACGCTACCTGCTGCCGCCGGACCTTCGCGACTGGCTTCCGGCCGAGGGCCCCGGTCGTCGCGGCGCCGGCGGGCGGCGCCCGCGCTAGGAGACGACGCTCCGGGGGGCGAGCCTCCTGTCGATGACCTCCTGGGCGACCTCGCCGAGCAGGCGCCGGTGCCGGCGCGCGTAGCCGCGCAGGCGGGCGAAGGCCTCGTCCATGCCAACGCCTGCCTGCTCGGCGATGACGCCCTTGGCCTGCTCGATCAGGACCCGGCTGTCGAGGGCCAGGTGAAGCTGCTCGGCAAGCGCCTGGGCGTCGTGGGCCGCCCGGTGCTGGATGATGCCGATGGTGGCCACGTCGGAAAGCGCCTGGGCAAACGCCACGTCGGAGGGCTCGAAGCGACCGGGCACGGTGCGAAACAGGTTCAGCGCCCCCAGCACCCGCCCGCGCAGGCGCAGCGGAAAGGCGTGGGCGGACCGGAAGCCGGCCTCGGTCGCCACCGGCGCGAAGCGCGGCCAGCGCCCGGCGGCGCCGGCCAGGTCCTCCACCTCGACCGGCTCGCCGCCGAGGTAGCAGTCGAGGCAGGGGCCCTCGGCGTTCTGGAGCTGGAAGAGCTCCACCATCTCCATCGCCTCGCTGGTCGCGGCCATGAGCCGAAGCGCCCCCTGCCCGTCGGCGAGCAGGAGGCCGGCGGCGGCGGCGTCGAAGAGCTCGACGCAGCGCTCGCCCAGGAGCGCCAGGAGGTCGACCACGTCGAAGTCATCGACCAGGGTGTCGGCCAGCTCGACGAAGGCGTGAGCGAGGCGATCCTCTCGCATCAACATCGACGTCCTCCTCCGCAAGACTGCGTTGGCTCGCCCGTTCAGTCTACGAGAGGAACACGGCCCAGTACCAGCCGGCGAGCGCTCCTTGCTCAACGCTCAAGGCGCAGCCGCCGTCCGACGACCTCTCGTGCCACCTCGACGAGGGAGCGGCCCTGCGCGTAGGCGTGCGCGCGAAGCCGCACCGAGGCCTCGGCCAGGCTGACATCGAGCTGGACGGACACCATCCCGCAGGCCTGGTGGACCTCCGCGTGCGAGTCGCTCAGCGCCTCGAGCTCCCTCGCCAGGGCGCCCGGGGGGGCGTCTGCCTGCTCGGCGAGGATGGCGTTCACGACCACCGAGGCCATCGCCAGCGCGTCGGCGTACTGGTCGTCCGAGAGCGGCCCGGGCCCGTGCTGGTGGAGGGTCAGCGCCCCGAGGCGCACGCCGCCGACCTGCAGCGGGAACGAGAACACGGCCGCCGCCCCGGCCTCCAACGCGGGCGCAGCGAAGGCCGGCCAGCGCGTGCGGCGGGGAAGGGCCAGATCGGGTTCCGAGACCGGCGCACCGTCCTGGTGGGCGTCGAAGCCCGGTCCCTCCCCGAGCGTGTAGCAGAGGTCGAGGATGCGGCCTGCGGTCGCGTCCGAGAAGCACAGCGGCGCCCGGTGGTCGGCGTCCTCCACCATCACCCCCGCCCCGGCCACGCTGACGATCTCCGCCGAGACGGCACAGAGTCCCTGGATGTGAGCTGCTGGCCCGGCGGCAGTCAGCGCGCTCAGAATGCGGAGCAAGCGCGGATCGTTCATCGCCGGCAGCCGGCGGCCGGCCGCTCGGACGGCGTGCGACGAGGCACCGCGCGGCGCGGCGCGGCGGCCGAGCCTCGTCGCCGCGCCACGATCGAGGCGCTCACCTGCAACCACGGGATGTCCCGCGGGGCCCGGCGGGCGTTGCCCAGAAACAGACCATGAGGCCTGCTCTCCGTCGCCCCGGTCGAGGCGCGAGCAACGCCCGTCACGGCGGTCACCACACATGGCCGCACGCGCGCGCCGCGATGTCCGTGCCTGCCTCCGATGCCGTCGCCCCCGGCCTCGATGGCTCGGATCTCTTCCGCGTGCGGGAGAGGAGCTTCGTGCGATGGCGCGCCCATGTGCGTCCTCCGCTCTATGGAGGCCGCCGGGGTCTGGGGCAGCTAGCTGGCCTGCGCCCTGGCGTGTCGTGGTGAGCGATCCGCCGGAGTCGAGGCTT
The DNA here is from genome assembly GCA_033856495.1 of Miltoncostaeaceae bacterium. Classification (GTDB taxonomy): domain Bacteria; phylum Actinomycetota; class Thermoleophilia; order Miltoncostaeales; family Miltoncostaeaceae; genus JAWVEW01. The sequence continues at coordinate 2,062 of JAWVEW010000059.1, forward strand.
TGTATCGACATACGAGCCTAGCGCATCTCCGTTTGACCGAAGCCGAGATGCCCCCGAATTGACGCGCGGCTCGAATGGGCGCTGCTGCGCGCGCCGGCGGCGCTCTCTCGCGAGGGCGGGCCGGCCTTGCTGCCTGGACCGCTGACCGCCGTCGAGCTGTGCCCCCGCCTGGTGAGGCAGGCAGGCGGCGGCGGCGCCCGCTCGGGTCCGCGGCATCCCCCCGCGACGCGGCTGGCGCCTTCGCGCCGACACATGCCGGCTTGGGTTGTGACCGGCAGCAGCCGGTTAATCTTCCAGCCCAGAACTATGACAATTCTCCTATACGACCGCGATGCACCCTCCAGACCGCGGAGCCTGAGACGGGTGGTCGTCAGCCGCCGAGGGTTGCGTCGAACGCTGCGTTGGGTGGTCCGCTGGCCATACGCCTGCCTTCTCGCCGCCGGCATCGCCCTCGTGGCCGGTGCGTCCGGCGCCGCGGGTGCGACCGGTTGGTCAAAGCCCCGTGTACTGGCGTCCAGGGCGGAGAGCGCCGGGACCGTCGTGACCCAGAACGGAACCCAATTCCTGGCCGTCTGGGATTGGCGGCATCGTACCCTGGCGCCTCAAAATCAGCGGCTGCGTCCCTCGCGAGCGCCCCAAGCATCGTCCAGGCGCGCCCTTGTGGAGCGTGTGGAGCTCGGGCGGGTTGTCCTCCCACCAGAGACGTAGATGCCCTCGCGGGCCTCGCTATCGGCCCGCCGACGAGCCCGAGAAGCGCCGGCAGCGAGGCCGCGAGGCGCCGCCGTCTGCCAATCGTCGGCAAGGGCGGCCGCGGTGGCGCGATCATCGAAACACGGCCCGGCGACCGGGCCGCCGAAGGGCCGCTAGACACGTTGAGGGGCGCCCCGAAGGGGCCCCCCTACGGCGAGCTAATCCACCCGCTCCCTGAGCTTCCCCCAGGCGTGGCACGCGCCCTCGTAGAAGCCATCCGCCCACGGATCGCCGGCCATGAGGTCCAGGCGAAGCTCCTCGCCCTCGACTTCGACGGGCCACATGTGCGCCCGGCTGGAGTCAGGATCGTCTAGGGCCTCCAGGTCCTCGGGGCTCGCCTCCTCGAGCGCCCACCGCTGGCCGACCTCGTAGCCCTCCTGGCGCTTCTCATCGTCTCGCCCATCGGACTCGCCCTTTAGCCGAGCGGCGGCGGCGCGGAGCTTGTCCTCGCCGATGCTGGTCTTGACCTTCAGCCTTCGGACCTCCTTCTCGAGCGCACGCTGGCAGACGGGCGAGACCGCGATCCCAGCCTCCCGCACAGCGGCCGCCAGGCCACCAGGAAGGTAGACGTTGACCTTCGGCACCGCTCTCTCCTTGTTAGGGGGATAACCAGGGGGATAACCCCTGATCTCCCCCCATGTCAAGAGGGGCGGGCTATCTCATTTGCCCGCCAGGACGGTCGTCTCGTCATGCGGCCCTCGCCGGCGTGCTCGGCGGGCCCGTGAAGACCACGCTGTCCCCATCGAGCAGCTCGCGCAGCGCGCGCCGAAGCCGTGGGCTGGGGACGGCGAGCGCCAGCATTTCCGAGACTGTCTGAGCCGCCGCGGCCCTACGCCTCATAACCGGGGTTCTGAGGAGTTCACGAGGAGGGCGCTGAGGGGCGCCTTGGGGCGTCGGCTGATCCTTTCCCGGCGGGCCGGCCGCTCCGGCCGCGGCCGCGGCCGCCTCATCGCTTGTTCTCTCTTCAGGCTATCGGGCCCTATCGGCGCAGCTGCCCGAGCGCGCCCACGCGCCCCCGGCCCCGATCCCGGAGGCTCGCGAGGGCTAGGCAGGCGCCGGTTGGCCTGTGGCCGGCCGGCGCTGCGTGCGTTTCGGGACATTGACGGGCCAGCGGGCGCGTCGGCGACCTTGCCGCCGATCCAGGGCGATCCGCTCGCTCAACCCGCCCGTTCTTCGCCAGTCTGCTGCGTCAGTTCGACAGCCCTTCGGGCGCGCTCGAGGAGCGCCGCGATCTACGGCGCAAGCGGCCGGGCCGCGAGCGTGCCCCGCTCGCGGGCGGCGCGGATGTCGTGCTCGAGCGCGGCGGCCGCCCGGCGGGCGAGCGCCAGGCCCGGCGGCCGGGCGCCGAGGTGCGGGCGCCCCGGACCGCCGGCGCTGGCTTCGCTCGGCCTTGCCGGGCCGGCGGGTGCGCGCGGCCTCGCACACCAGGCGCACGACGTCCGGGCAGCGGGCGTAGAGGAGCTCGAGGTGGATGCACGCGTTCGGCCCCCAGCAGTGGGCCGGCGGCTCCGGGGGGCTGCAGCGGGCGATGCCGGCCTCCTCGGCCCAGCGCCGCCTACGCCCCACCGCCTCCGCCCGAGCGTTTGCGCGCCCACTTGTGTGGTGCGATGGCGCGCCCCTCAAGCACGGTCGAGCGGCCGGGGAGCCCACGCCCCCGCTGCCGAGCTGCTGGCGACCGCCCTGGCGACACTCGCGAGCCGGCTGGGCGCGTACAAGGGCGAGGAGCGGCCCGGCGTGGCGCGCACCCCGAGCGACAATAGGCGGATCTCGATCGGTCGGCTGACCGGCGCGAAGACGCGCGCGCAGAGGTGACCTTGCGGGCGCGAACGCACGCGTAGCCGTCGTTATGTTGCATTCTGGCGCCCGCTCGGGCGCCAGCCTGTTGGAGACGTGATCCGGCTCTGTCAGGCCGTTTTCGTCGCAATGGGGCTTCTGCCGCGAACCCCCCTTTTCTTGCCGCGAACCCCTGTTTTCTTGCCGCGAAGGGCCTTTTAGGCATTCACGGCATGCCGTGAATGCCTCGTTCTCGCGGGCGGATCGGGTTTCTGCCGCGAATCGTTTGCCCTGCAAACGGGCACACGCGTCCGCGATTCACGGCAACATTGCTTGCCGTGGGACCGGTGACTTATAGGGGTATGGTCATCTTGAAGACGGCAGAACACGCAGCGTTGCGGCCTGGCGTCGGGCGGTGCGCCGACGAGCGGGTAGGGCGGGCCCGCCAGGTCACGCCGGCAGTTGTTGACGCCCCTGTTCGGGGGATCGGAGCTGTCGTCTCCTACACTCGGAGCAGCTTGGAGCCGGTCACGATAACCCTCGATGAGGCAGCCCTCGCCGGCCTGCGCGAGGCGGCCGCACACCGCGGTGCCTCCGTGGAGGAGGCAGCCGCCGGGGTCCTGCGGCTCGGGCCTGAGCGCGAGCGCGTTGTCGCGCAGGGCATCGCCGCGCTCGACCGCCTCGACCGCGAGCAGGAGCCGATCGACGAGAACGAGGCGATGCGCATCACCATCGAGGGGGTCCGCGCCCTGCGTGCCGAGCGGCGTGCCGGATCTCGTCGCTGACGGAGGCGTCGTCATCTCGGGCCCTCTGGGCGCGCTCCCCGGCCGCCGCGACCGATTTCGAGGCGGCGGGCGGGCGGATCGTCGACTGCCGACCTGTGGGCGTTCGAGCTCCTGGCGCCGCCGCGCGAGGCTCGTGGCGATGTGCGCTGACCCCGACTGCGGCCCAACGCGCGCCTTGAGGCGCAGAACGTCGGTCAGATCGCGCGTCCTGGCGACCAGATCCTTCATAGATGCTCCGCTCGCGTGGCTCACGACCTGGGCGTTCCGGCCCGACTGCAGATCGAAGCGCTCGTCCTGCCGCGGCAGCTTCCATGCCGATGCCGGTGTATCGGCCATCCGTCGACGCGCAGGCCGGTTGACGGATGAACACGCTGAGCACCAGGACGCCACGTGAGCGGCTGCCGGAGCTTCTCGACCAGAAGCGGCTCGGCGAGGAGCTCGGTGTCAAGCACGCCACCGTCGAGGCGATCTTCAAGCGGCTCCCCAAGGTCGCGATCCCCGGCCACCGAAAGCTCTTCGTGCGCCGCGCCGACGTGGAGTGCCTGCTCGAGGAGTGCACCTACCGGGACCAGGACGTGAGGCCCACCTCCTGAGCCCGGGCGTCTACATCTCTGTCCGCTCGAAGCTGCCGGACGGACGCTGGACCAGCGGGCGCCGGCGGCGGCCGGACGCGGTGGAGGTGCGCTACGTGGTCCAGTTTCGCGCCGGCGGCAGGGGATCACCGCTCGAGCACGGCGGGACCTTCCGCACCCGTGCCGAGGCCGATACGCGCAGGATGGTGATCGCCGGCGACCTTGCGGCCCTTCGCCGCCCGGAGCTTCGCCCGCCCGCCCCGCCGCCCGCCCCCGAGACGCTCGACGCGCTGTACGAGCGCTACCTGGCCTCGCGCCTCGACCTCGACCCTAAGAGCCTTCGCACCTACACGCAGGCGCGCGCCCTCTTCGGGCTCACCGGGCTCGGGGCGCGCGCGGTCAGCGAGATCACCCACGAGCAGGTGCAGGCCTGGGTGGCGGCCCTGCTTGCGCCGAAGCCCACAGGCCGCGGGCTTGCCGCCTCGACCGTGAAGACCTATCTGAAGCCGCTTCGCGGCGCGCTCGACTTCGCGGGGCGCATCCACGCCGACAACCCCGCGCGCGACCCGCGCGTGCGCCTGCCGCGCATCCCCCGCAAGACGATCACCCCGCCGAGCCGGGCGGAGTTTGCCGCGATCGTGGCGGCGGCCGGGCGCTGGGCGGCGCATCTGCGCCTCCTGGAGGGCACCGGGATGCGCGAGGACGAGCTCGCCGGCTGGCAGATCGGCGACATCGACTGGCGCCGCCAGCGGGTTCGCGTGCGCCGCGAGCAGACCAAGGGCGGCACCCACGGGGAGCGCTGGATCCCGCTCCTTCCCGACCTGTCGGCACTGCTCGAGGCCATCCTGCCGCCCCTCGAGGACCGCGACCCGCTCGCCCCGATCCTCCCCCACTTCACCGCCCGCCAGCTCTGGGGCGGGCTCGGGACGGCCTGCAAGCTCGCGGGCGTGGTGCACCGAAGCCCGCACGAGCTTCGCCGCCGCTACATCAGCCGCCTCGTGCTGGCCGGCGTGGACCCGGTGCGGATCGCGCGCGTGGCCGGACACGCCAAGGCCTCGATGAGCCTCGACGAGTACTCGGGCGTGCTGCTCGACGAGCCGCTGGCGGAGCTGCGGGCGCTTCGGCGCGCGGTCGACCGGCTCTTCATCGACGCCGTGGAGCCCGCGGAGAACCTTTCCGGTGCTGTTCCGGTGCAATTCGAGGAGGGGGCCGAAGCCCCCGCCTCGGAAGAATTCCCTGCACCCGACGGGAATCCGTGGGAAGTGGAGGATACCGGGCTCGAACCGGTGACCTTCGCGCTGCCAGCGCGACGCTCTCCCAGCTGAGCTAATCCCCCGGGAACGGAAATTATAGGCAAGGTCGCGCGAGCCGCCAAACGGCGGCGGACCGACGCGTGATCAGGAGGCGGCGGCCTGGTAGACGCGCTGCGGCGCCTCCCGCCAGAGCCGGTCCAGGCGATAGAAGTCCCGCGCCTGGGGCGTGAAGATGTGGACCACCATGTCGAGGTAGTCCATGAGGACCCACTCGCCCTCACGCTCGCCCTCCACACGGCGCGGCCCGATGCCGTGGTCCTCCTTGAGCCGGCGGCGGATCTCGTCCGCGATCGCCTTGGTCTGACGGGGGGTCTGGCCCGTGCAGACAACGAGATGGTCCGTGTACGACACCAGTTCGCGCATGTCGAGCACGACGATGTCCTGCGCCTTCTTGGCGTCCGCCTGAGCGGCGGCGGCCATTGCGAGGTCGAGCGGGGTCGCGTGCGCTCCTTCCGTGGGGTCCGTGTCCTGAGCCTATTCCCGCTCCGCGGAGGTGTTCAACCCCCCTCCGCCGCCAGGAGGTCGGCCACGCCCGGAGGCACCAGATAGCGAACGGAGCGCCCAAGGCGCATCCGCTCGCGAACCAGGCTCGACGAGATCGCGATCATCGGCATCTCGACCCAGTCGACCCGGTCCGGAGCCACGGCCGCGGCGGCGGCGGCGAGCACGCGCCGGTCCTGCTCGGGGCGGGGCGCCACCGCCAGCCGCGCCCGGCTCAGGATCCGCTCGGGATCGTGCCAGCCGGCGAAGCCGAGCAGCTGGTCCCCGCCGATGACGAGCCAGAGATCGGCGTCCGGCTCGGCCGTCCCCATCGCCTCGACCGTGTCGGCCGTGTAGCTGGGCCCGGACCGCTCGAGCTCGATCCGCGAGAGCGTGAAGGCCGGGTCGCCCTCGATCGCGCGCTCGACCAGACGGGCGCGCAGGTCGGGCCGAAGGACCGGGCCGCCGGGCTTGTGGGGCGCCCGGGCCGCGGGCACGAATCGCACCTCGTCGAGGCCCAGCCTCCAGCGCGCCTCGTCGGCCAGGATCAGGTGGCCGATGTGCGGCGGGTCGAAGCTCCCGCCCAGAAGGCCGACGCGCCGCCGGCCCGCGCGTCCGGACGACCCCGCGGCATCGCGCTGGTCAGCGAACCTGGCCCTGCCCCATGATGAGGTACTTCATGGTCGTCAGCTCGGTGAGGCCGATCGGGCCGCGTGCGTGGATCTTCTGGGTCGAGCTGCCGATCTCGGCCCCCATCCCGAACTCGGCGCCGTCGGTGAACCGGGTCGAGGCGTTCACGTAGACGCACGCGGCGTCGACCGCCTGCTGGAACTCGGTGGCGGACCCCAGCGAGCGGGTCACGATCGCCTCGCTGTGGCCGGTGCCGAAGCGGCTGACGTGCTCGATCGCGGCGTCGAGCGACTCCACGACCCGCACGGCCATCGCGAGCGACAGGAACTCGGTGGCGAAGTCCTCGTCGGTGGCCTCGCGCAGGTCGGCCCCGCGCTCGCCCAGCGCCGCCAGGCCCTCGGCGCAGACACGCAGGTCGACGCCGTGGCCGCGCAGCGCGTCGACCGCGCGCGGGAGGAAGTCCGCCGCGACGTCGCGGTGCACCAGCAGCGTCTCGGCGGCGTTGCACACCCCCGGGCGCGGGACCTTGGCGTTCACGGTGATCTTGAGCGCCATCTCCAGATCGGCGTCGGCGTCGACGTAGACGTGGTTGTTGCCCGCGGAGGCGAACACGAGCGGCACCCGGGCGTTGTCGAGCAGGAAATCCTTGAGCCCGGGGCCGCCGCGCGGCACCACCAGGTCCACCATCCCCTCCATCCGGACCAGCTGGCGCAGCTCCTCGCGGTCGGTGCCGAGCAGGGTGATGGCAGCCGGGGGCGCCTCCGCCTCGATCAGCGCGCCGGTGAGCACCTCGGCCAGGATCCGGTTGGAGCGGTAGGCGACGTGGCTGCCCCGCAGGATGACCGCGTTGCCGCTCTTCAGGCACAGGGCGGCCGCGTCGGAGGTCACGTTCGGCCGTCCCTCGTAGACGATCGCCACCACTCCCAGCGGCACCCGCTGGCGGGCGATCTGGAGCCCGTTCGCCAGGCGCCAGCCGTGGTCGATCTCCCCCACCGGATCGGGCAGCTCGGCCACCCTCCGGATGCAGCCCGCCATGTCCGCGATCGAGTCCTCGTCGAGGTAGAGGCGGTCGACGACGGCCGGCGGAGCGTGCTGCCGCTTCGCCTGGGCGACGTCCTCCGCGTTGTCGTGGAGGATCTCGCCCGCGCGCCGTTCGATGGCGTCGGCCATCTCCCGAAGCACGACCCCCTTCTGGTGCGAGGACATGCGCGCCAGCGTCCGGCTGGCGGCCTTGGCCGCCCCGCACACGCGTTCGATCGAGGTCACCAGCGCGGAAAGCTACACCAAATCCCCCGACAGGAGCACGAACTGGTCTCGGTGGATGACCTCCTCGGCCGCGTCCGGGAGCCGCTCCCGCACCGCGCGCGAGCGCAGCCCGGCCACCTGTCGAAGCTCCTCAGCAGAGAAGGCGCTGATGCCCTTGCCGACCACCCGACCGCCGTCGGCGTCGATCACCTCGACCGCGTCGCCGGCCGCGAAGAGCCCCTCGCAGCCGACCACCCCCACCGGCAGGAGCGAGGTGCCCTTCTCCTCGAGCGCCCGCACGGCGCCCGCGTCGACGCGCACGCGTCCCTGCGCGGGCTTCGCGTAGCGCAGCCAGAGCTTGAAGGCGGGCCGTGCGCGGGCGAGGGGCGTGAAGCGGGTCCCCACGTGCCCGCCGGAGGTCACGGCGGGGATCACCCCCGGCTCCACGCCCGACGCGATGACGCACGTGACCCCGGCCTCGGTGGCCATGCTGGCGGAGGCGATCTTGCTCGCGATGCCGCCCCGGCCGGCGCCCGAGGCGCCCATCGGCGCGAGCGGCAGGTCCGCCGGCGCCAGCCCGGGCCTGACGTCGCCGATCAGGGTCGGTCCATCCGGCCCCGGCCCGTAGAGCCCGCCCCGGTCGGTCAGCAGGAGCAGCCAGGTCGCCCGCAGCAGGATCGCCACCTGGGCGGCCAGCACGTCGTTGTCGCCGAAGGTCAGCTCGTCGGTGGCGGTGGTGTCGTTCTCGTTGATCACCGGGACGACGCCCCAGTCGAGCAGCCGCGTCAGCGTCGTGCGCGCGTTGAGGTAGGAGGTGCGGTGGGAGATGTCCGCGGAGGTGAGCAGCACCTGCGCCGGCACCACGTCGTGCGCGGCGAAGGCCTCCGCGTAGCGCTGGAAGAGCACCCCCTGGCCGATCGCCGAGATCGCCTGGAGGTCGGCCAGCGCGGTGGGCCGCTCGGCCCGCCCCAGCCGGCCGATTCCGCTGGCCACGGCGCCGCTCGTGACGAGCACCGGGCGCTGCCCCCGACGGCGGACCCGCACCAGGTCCCGCACCCGCGCCTCCAGCACGTCCTCGCGCAGGCGGCCGTCCGCGCCGACCAGGGTCGAGGAGCCGAGCTTGACGACCACGACCGCCACGGTCAGCGGCGCGGCTCGAGCCGGCCCAGCAGGTCCCGCCGGAGCTGCTCCACTCCCGCGCCGGTGGGGGCCGCCAGGGCGTGGTCGGCCTCGGCGGGCGCGTCGGCGAGGTCCGCGCCGGTGGCGACCACGATCTCCGCCGCGCCGGCCGGCAGGTACGGCGTCAGTCCGGCCCGCGCCCGCGCCAGCCGCGCGGCCGCCGGCTCTGGGTCCGCGGCCGCCACGCAATGGACGATCACCTGCGCCCGCTCGAGCTGCTCCAGCTCGCCGTCCGGACGCGGCGTTCCGTCGGCCGCCAGCCCGGGCAGGTCGGCCACGAACCAGAGGTGCCCCAGCTCGTCCTCCAACGGGCCGAGCGCCGGCTCGACGGTGGAGTGGGGGTACGGAGCCACGGTCACCTCGGCGCCCGTCAGCGCACGCAGCACGGCGCTCTTGCCGCTGTTCGGCAGGCCCACCAGCGCCACGTCGATCGGAAGCCGCAGCTCCAGCCTCAGCCAGGCCTTCTCGCCCGCTCTGCCGGGAACGGTCTCGCGCGGGGCGCGGTGGGTCGAGGAGCGGAACGCGTGGTTGCCGACGCCGCCCCCGCCGCCACGGGCCACCTGCACCCGCTCCCCGCTGCGCTCCAGGGTGGCGATCGGCTCGCCATCCCGGATGATCCGCGTTCCCGGCGGCACCAGCACCTCCAGATCGGCGCCGGCACGGCCGTGCTTGCGCGCGCCCGCGCCCGGCGCGCCAGCCTGCGCCCGGAAGTGGACCGCCTGGCGGAAGCGGGAGAGGTCCTCGACCCGCTCGTCGGCCAGCAGCACCACCGACCCGCCCCGCCCGCCGTCGCCGCCGTCGGGCCCGCCGCGCGGGATGCGCCGCTCGCGGCGGAAGGACAGGGCGCCGCCGCCGCCGTGGCCGCCCTCGACGTGGATCTGGACGCGTGAGGTGAACATCATGTCGAGAACGTGCGGCGGGGCCTCGTGCCGGCCGCCCCGCGCATCCACGCCTTCTCGACGACCTGCGCTGGCGCCGAGACCTCCCGGGCCGCTAGGCGGGAACGGCCTCCGGAACGGCCTCCGGAACGGGCTGCGGATGGACGTGGATCAGGCGGCCCTTGCGGCCCCGCGTGAACTCCACGATGCCGCTGGCGGTCGCGAAGATCGTGTGGTCGCGGCCGATGCCGGCGCCGGCGCCGGGCCGGAACCGGGTGCCGCGCTGACGGACGATGATCGACCCGGCCGGCACGATCTGGCCCGCGAAGACCTTGACCCCCAGCCGCTGGGCGTTCGAGTCGCGTCCGTTGCGGCTGGAGCCGCCACCCTTCTTGTGCGCCATTCGCTAGGCCCCGATCGAATCGATGCGCACCCGCGAGAGGCGGGAGCGGTGTCCGCGCCGCTTGCGCTCGTTGCGCTTCGGCTTGTAGGTGAAGACGAGGATCTTCTTCCCCAGCAGGTGCTCCTCCACGCTGGCGGTCACGATGCCGCCGTCGCTGAGGCCGTCGGCGCCGCCGACGCAGAGCGTGCGCGGCTCGAAGCTGGCGCCCTCGTCCAGCGCCAGCCGGTCGACGATGAGGCGCTCCCCCTCGCGCACCCGGTACTGCTTGCCCCCGAGGGCGATCACCGCGTAGTCGGCCATCATTCTCCCGCGCTCCGGTGCCGATTCGGCACGGCCGGGAATGGTAGCGGATCGGCGGCGGGGCGCGACCAGCCGGCCCGACTACCCGACGACGCGCATGCTGCGGGCCAGGCGCAGCAGCGGCTCGCGGCCGAGGCGGCTCGAGATCATGGTCACCTCCACGCCCCGGCGCGAGAAGGCCGCCGTGAAGGGCAGCTCGTCCCGGCGCGGTCCCTCGCCGTAGGCGTAGAGCCGGCCCCGGACAAGGCCGATCAGCGGCCGCCCGAGCAGCGGCACGTCGCCCAGATCCCCGCAGTAGCCCGGCCGGCCCTCGCCGATGCGCAGGAAGCGGCCGCCGGGGCCGTTGTAGACGGCGTCGAGCTGCTCCCCCAGGCAGCCGCGGCCCGGCAGGACCCGCTTGAGCCGAAGGCCCAGCGAACCGGCGGCGGCGGGCCGCAGCACCGGCATGGCCAGGACGCGGTCCGCCTCGAGCCAGGCCGGCTCGACGGCCGCGGAGGCGGGCGGCGCCGGGAGCGAGCCGAAAGCGGCGACCGCCGCCGCCAGCAGCGCGACGCGCGAGCGTCCCGGCACCTCGGCGTTCATCCCCGACAGGCTACCGTGGCTCCCGCATCCGGCGCGGCGCCGGCGGCGGCCAACGGAGGAAGCGCATGAGCGACATCATCGTGTCCACGATGAACGACCTGCCCGGATACGACGTGATCGAGGTCCACGGCGAGGTGTTCGGGCTGATCGCCCGCGCCCGCAACGTGTTCTCGAACATCGGAGCCGGCCTGCGAACGCTGGTGGGCGGCGAGGCGAAAGGCTACACCCAGCTGCTCTCGGACTCCCGCGACCAGGCGATCGAGCGGCTTCGCGAGGCGGCACGCGCCCGCGGCGCCAACGCCGTGCTCGCGATGCGCTTCGACTGCAACGAGCTCCAGGACCTGGTGAGCGAGGTCGCCGCCTATGGCACCGCCGTCACCGTGCGTCCCATCGGCGCCCGGTAGGCCGGGCTCAGCCGGGCGCATCCTCCGCCAGCAGCCGCCCGATCGCTCCGAAGAGCGGCCCCCGCACCAGCTCCTCGAGGGAACGTGGCAGGAGGCGGCTCCAGTTGGGCCGCTCGCGGGTCGTGCCCGGGATGTTCGGCCGCTCCTCCATCGCCAGGGCGTCCTCGAGGGTCGCCATCCGGACCAGCGACGGCGCCTCGGCGAGCAGGCGGTAGGCCGCCTCGACGGCCGTCGCCGCGGGCGCGTCGTGGGGCAGGCCGCCCCAGCCGGCGAGGCGGCGGCGGATCGCGGCGGTGGACTCCTCGTTCGGCGCCAGGCCGAGCCGACGCTGCTCGGCAAGGTCGGCGCCGGTCCAGAGGCCCGCCACGGTCGGGAGGTCATGGGTGGTGACCGCGGCCAGCGCGCGCTCGGGGAAGCGGCGCGGCGGCTCGGGCTCGAACCACAGCAGCCGGTAGGAGAGGACGTCCCGCGCGGCGAGCTCCCGCCGCATCGATTCCTCCACCGTGCCGAGGTCCTCGCCGACGACGAACGCGCCGGCGCGGGCGGCCTCCAGCGCCAGGATCTCCAGCAGCTCCCGCCACTGGTACCGGACGTAGGCACCCTCCGCCGGGCTCGCGCCCGGGGGGATCCAGAAGAGCCGGAAGAGGCCGATGACGTGGTCCACGCGCAGCCCGCCGCCGAACTGCAGCGCGGCTCGGACCGTGCGGATGAACGGCTCGTACGCGGCCTGCCGCAGCCGCCAGGGGTCGAACGGGGGAAGGCCCCAGTCCTGGCCGAGCGTGTTGAACTCGTCGGGCGGGGCGCCCACGCGGGCGTCGAGCACGAACAGGTCCTGCCAGAGCCAGGCGTCCGCGCCGCCCGGATCCACCCCAATGGGCAGGTCCAGCACCACGCGCACCTCGCCGGCGGCCCGCGCCAGCTGGTCCAGCGCCAGCCCCTGGAGCCACGCGTGGAAGGCGACGCGATCGCGATGCTCCTGCGCGAAGCGCGAGACGCCGGGGGCGTCGGGGCGGCGGTGCTCGGCCGGCCAGGCGGGCCACGGCGCCCCGTGCCGCTCGCTCAGCGCGCAGAAGGTCGCGAACGATCGCAGCAACCCGTCCTGGACGGTGTCGCGGCGGGCGGCCGTCTCGCGGCGCCGGAGCCAGATCGCCTCGAGCGCCTCCAGCTTGAGCGCCCAGACGCGGTCGCGATCGATCACGGGCTCCTCGAGCAGCCGCCGACCCATCGCGGCCAGCCGCTCGAGCTCGAGGCCCGCCTCAGCCGCCCCCGGCACCTCCTCGATGCGCAGGTAGATCGGGTTCAGGAAACAGCGGCTGCTGGGAAGGTAGGGGCTCGGCTCCTGCGGCCGGCCAGGCGCGCTCGCGCCCAGCGGGTTGACCATGAGCGCCCCCGCGCCCTGGTCGCGCGCGACGCCCGCGAGCCGGGCCAGGTCGTCGAGGTCCCCCATCCCCCAGCTCTCCTGGGACCACGCCGCGTGGAGCTGCACGGCCCAGCCCCAGGTTCGCGCCGTCGGCAGCGGGCAGCCCCCGGGCGAGACGATGAGGCGCCTGCGGCCGCTGTCGGACTGGCGCTCGGCCTGGTGGTAGCCGAGGGGGAAGTCCATGGGCAGGCGGCGCTGGACGGTCGCCTCGGCGCCGTCCTCCGTGCGGACCAGCCACGGTCCGGGCTCGGGCAGGCGGTCCCCCCGTCGCAGCACCATGGGCGCGCCCTGGTCCCCCGGCCGCTGCCCCGCCCGGGCTCCCAGGCGATCGAGGATCCACTCGACGGTGGCGCGCGGGGCGGCGCGCCAGCGGCCGCTGTAGTCCTCGAAGCCCAGCGCGACGCCCCAGGCCTCCGCGTCGCGCTGGAGGCTTCGCCTGCGTGGGCGACCGCCCGTGCTCACGCCAGCTCCACGATCGCGACCGACTCCGCCGGCAGGTGCAGGACGGACCCGGCCAGCGCCGCGTCGCCGGCGCTGGCCGCCAGCAGCCCGCGCCCGGGCCCATCGAGCCCGATCGTGCGCGGGGCCGCGTCCAGGTTCACGGCCACCCGCAGCCGGCCCCGGTGGACGACCAGGGTCCGGGCCTCCTCGTCCACCGCGCAGCGGACCCGGTCCAGGCGCGGGTCGCTGAGCTCCCCGTGCTGCCGCCGCAGGGCGATCAGCCGCCGGTACCAGGCGAGCGCGGACGCGTGCGGCTCGCGCCCCGGCTCGGACCAGTCCAGCTTCGAGGACGCGAACGTGCCCGGGTCCTGCGGGTCGGGGACCTCTGCGGCATCCCACCCGTGGCTTGCGAACTCGCGCCGGCGGCCCTCGCTGACCGCGCGGCCCAGCTCGGGGTCAGGGAAGGACGAGAAGAAGGCCCAGGGCGTCGCCGCCGCCCACTCCTCCCCCATGAAGAGCATCGGCGTGAACGGCGCGGTGAGCACCAGCGCGGCGCCGATGGCGAGGCGCCCCGGCGACAGGGTCGCCGAGATACGCTCGCCGTTGGCCCGGTTCCCCACCTGGTCGTGGTCCTGCAGGTAGCCGAGGAAGCGCCACCCCGGGATGCGCCGCGCATCGACGGGCCGGCCGTGGCGGCGGCCCCGAAAGCTCGACCAGCTGCCGTCGTGCAGGAACACACGGGTCAGCGTGTGCGCCAGCGTCGCCAGCGAGCCGAAGTCGGCGTAGTAGCCCTGCCGCTCGCCGGTCAGCAAGGCGTGGAGCGCGTGATGGAAGTCGTCGCTCCACTGCGCGTGGATTCCCAGGCCGCCCGCCTCCCGCGGCGTCACCAGGCGCGGGTCGTTCTGGTCCGACTCGGCCACCAGGAAGAGGGGCCGGTTGAGCGCGACGGCGAGCGCGTCCACCTCGGCCGCCAGCTCCTCCAGCAGGTGCAGCGCGCGATCGTCCTCGAGTGCGTGGACGGCGTCGAGCCTGAGCCCGTCCAGGTGGAAGTCGCGGAGCCAGGCGCAGGCGTTGTCGATGATCCACCGGCGCACCTCCTCCGAGCCCGGTGCGTCGAGGTTCACCGCGGCCCCCCAGGGGGTCTGGTGTCGGTCGGTGAAGTAGGGGCCGAAGGCGGGGAGGTAGTTGCCGCTGGGGCCCAGGTGGTTGTAGACCACGTCCAGCACCACCCCGAGCCCCGCTGCGTGCGCGCGGTCCACGAACCGCTTGAGCGCGTCGGGCCCGCCGTACGGCTGGTGCACCGCGCCGAGGTGGGCGCCGTCGTAGCCCCACCCGTGCGGCCCGTCGAAGGCCGCCACCGGCAGCAGCTCGACGTGCGTGATCCCGAGGCCGAGCAGGTGGTCGAGCCGCTCGCCGGCCGCGTCGAGCGTGCCCTCCGGGGTGAAGGTGCCCACATGCAGCTCGTAGGCGACGGCCCCCGGCAGCGCACGGCCCGGCCAGCGCCCGTCGGTCCAGGCGAAGCGCGCGTGGTCGTACGCCGCGCTGGGGGCGTGCACGCCGTCGGGCTGCCAGCGGCTGCGCGGGTCCGGCAGCGGCTCGCCGCCATCCAGGCGGAACGCGTAGCGGGCGCCATGGCCGGCCCTGACGGGGGCCGCCCACCAGCCGCTCTCCCCCTCCGGCGCCATCTCGTGCTCCACCCCCTCGAGCACGAGGCCCACCCGCGCGGCTCGGGGCGCCCAGACGCGGATGGGGCTCATCGTGCCGTCCGGACCGGAGGGCCGGGGTTCTTGGGCCGGGGGCTCGGGCATGGGCCGATCCCAACTGCCCCCATCGCCGGCGTCCCAATCCGCCGGAGCGCAGGGAGGGTCCCGTTCACCCTCCCTGCCTGAAACCCTGCTCCTCGGCTGCGCGCGGCCTGCGAACTCGAGCTCGGGGAGCGCGAGGCGACGCCGCTGCCAGGGCTACGCCGCTGCGGCCGCCTCGATCCGGATGGCGCCCGGCGTCAGCGCCTCGTCCCGCTCCAGCCGCAGCCGCTTGCCGGTCTCCGCCTCGATCTCGCCCAGGTGCGCGTCCCCCTCGCCGGCCAGGATCGCCGCGACGCGCGGGTGCACGGCCACCGTGAACGAGGCTTCCGATCGTGCCGCGAGCGCCGCGCGCAGGGTCCGCTCCGCCGCGATCGCGTGCGTATCGTCGCTCAGCACCACGCCCTCGCCGGCGCACGTGGGGCAGGCCACGGTCATGATCTCGCGCGGCCCGCTGGCGATGTTCTGGCGCGTCATCTCCACCAGCCCGAGCGGCGAGATCTCCATCACGTAGGTCTTGCTGCGGTCGGCCTCGAACGCCTTCTCGAGCGCGCTGGAGACGGCGCGGCGGTTTCGCTCGTCCTCCATGTCGATGAAGTCGATGACGATGATGCCGCCGATGTCGCGCAGGCGCAGCTGGCGGACCACCTCCTCGGCGGCCTCCAGGTTGGTGCGGGTGACCGTCTCCTCCAGCCCCGTGGAGCCGCGGCCGACGTGGCGGCCGGTGTTGACGTCGATCACCGTCATCGCCTCGGTGTCGTCGATCACCAGATAGCCGCCGGAGGGCAGCGGCACCCGCCGCTGCAACGTGGAGCGCAGCGCAGCCTCGACGCCGTAGGCCTCCATCAGGGGCTTCGCGCCCTCGTAGCGGCGCACCCGCTCGGCGAGCTCCGGAGAGGTGCGGCGCAGGAAGGCGGTGATGCGCTGGAACTGGCGCTCGTCGTCGACCAGCACCTCGTCCACGTGACGGCCGAAGAGGTCGCGGATGACCTTCAGCGAGATGTCCGCCTCGGCGTAGATGAGCGCGGGCGCGGTGGCCTGCGCAGCCCGCTCCTGGATGGTCTTCCAGAGGCGCATCAGGAACTCGAGGTCCCGCGCCAGCTCCCGGGCGGAGGCGCCGGCCGCGGCCGTCCGGACGATGATCCCGCCCTCCACCGGCAGCGCCCCGCAGATCGAGCGCAGGCGGTCGCGCTCGCCGTCCGGCAGCCGCTTGCTGACCCCGATGCCCTCGCCGTACGGGACATGGACCAGGAAGCGGCCGGCGATGGAGAGCTGCTGGGTGAGCCGCGCGCCCTTGGTGCCCATCGGGTCCTTGGTCGCCTGCACCAGGATCTCGTCGCCGCTCTTGAGCAGCTCGGCGATCTGCCGGCGGCGCTTGGGGACGCCCAGGGCCACCACCTCGTCGACGTGGAGGAAGCCGTCCTTGGCGAGGCCGACCTCCACGAACGCCGCCTCCATCCCGGCGAGGACGTTCTCGACCTTGCCCTTCCAGACGTGGCCGACCACCGAGCGGCGCCCGCGCCGCTCGATGTGGCCCTCGGTCACACGGCCGTCCTCGACGATCGCCACGCGCGTCTCGGACGCGTCCACCGACACCAGGATCTGACTCTTTACGGGCAGCGGTCCTCGCTTCGGGCCGGGGTCAGGAGGCGGCGCGGCGGCGGACCGCGCCCTCGACCGCCCCGCGCAGCTCGTCCAGCGAGCCCGGCGCGCGGCCGGAGCTGAACCAGGCCTCCGCGCCGGCCCCGATCGCCAGGGTGACGGCCGATGCGAGCGCGCCGCGCACGAGCGCCGCCGGCGCCGGCAGCCGCACCTGCGCGAGGCGCGAGAGCGCCCGCCAGGCGTAGCCGCCGATCAGCACCGGCGCCAGCTCCGCCGCTCGCTCGGGGCCCAGGGTCCGGTCGTGGACGACCGCGAGCTGGGTCGTCAGGCGCAGCTGGATCAGGGTGATGACGGGCATGTCGATCGCGGCGAGCGGCGCCGCGGCAACCACGCCGGCGCGGCGCGCGGCGTCGGCGATCAGGATCTCCGAGACCGCCGGGCGCAGCTTCGGCAGCCGGCTCGCGGCGGCGGGGGCCTCGTCGCCCAGCGCCCGCACGACCGCG
>JAWVEW010000060.1:0-10507 GCA_033856495.1 Miltoncostaeaceae bacterium
TCTCGGCATATTTGATCGAGCCATCCGGCCGCCACTTGAACCAGTCCGGATGGTCCTTCAGCCACGGATGATCAGGCGAACACTGGATCGCGAAGTCGAGCGCGATCTCGAGGCCGTTGGCGTGCGCGGCCTCCACCAGCCGGTCGAACTCCTCGAGCGTGCCGAGATCGTGGTTGACGGCGGTGTGGCCGCCGTCCGCCGAGCCGATCGCCCAGGGGCTGCCGGGATCGCCCTTCCGGGCGACGGTCGCGTTGTTGCGCCCCTTGCGGTGAGCGGCGCCGATCGGGTGGATCGGCGGCAGGTAGACGACGTCGAAGCCGAGCTCGGCGAGCCGCGGCAGCACCTTCTGCACGCCCCGGAAGCCGCCGAAGGAGCGCGGGAAGAGCTCGTACCAGGCCCCGAACCGGGCGCGCTCGCGCTCGACGTCGATCTCCAGCGCCCGCCCCAGCCGGGTGACCTCCTCGCGCTTGGGATGGCGCGCCACCGCCTCGGCCAGCATCGGGTCGAGCGCCGCCTCCAGCCGCTCCTCCTGGGCGGCGTCCGAGCGCACCGCGGCGAGGGCCCGCTGGGCCAGCTCCCGGTCCTCGCCGGCCAGCCCGGGCGCGCGCGCCGCGAGGATCGCCTCGCCCTCGGCCAGCTCGCCGGCGAGGTCGGGCTCGCCGAACTCCACCTTGCGCCGGACCTCCTCCCGCCAGGAGGCGAAGCGGTCGACCCAGGCCTCGATCGTGAAGCGGTACCGGCCGAGCTCGGTTGCGGTGAAGGCCCCGTGCCAGCGGTCGGCCGGAAGCGCCGTCATCGGCACCTCGGTGAACGTGCGGTCGCCGGGCGCCCGGTACCGCACGACCGCCTGGAGCTCCTCGTGGCCGTCCCGGAAGATGTCGGCGTAGACGTCGACGACGTCGCCGGCCGTGCGCTTGGGCGCGTAGCGTCCGCAGTCGACGACGGGCCGGACGCTCTCGATCTGGATCCGGGGAGGGCTCTTCTGAGTGGTCTGCGGCACGTCGGGGGTAGTGATTTCCCGGTGAGTGGGGTCCGAACACATCCTGGCGGCTGGATCGACCGCATACCGCGGTCCAGCGGGGTGCTCCTGCACCCGACATCGCTTCCGGGCGGGCGGCTTGGGGAGGAGGCCCGCCGGTTCGTCGACTGGCTCGCTCGAGCCGGCCAGTCGTGGTGGCAGGTGCTGCCGCTGGGTCCGCCGGACACGGCTGGCTCACCCTACAAGAGCGCCTCCGCGTTCGCCGGGTGGGCAGGGCTCGTCGCCGAGCCCGAGGCGCCGGTCAGCGAGGATGAGGCTCTCGCCTTCCGCTGCCGGAACGCCTACTGGATCGACGACTGGATCGCCTTCGCCGGGGACGGGGCGCTCGCCGACCAGGTGCGCTTCGAGCGGGAGTGGGGCGCGCTGCGCCGCTACGCGGCCGGGCGGGGCGTGCGGATCCTCGGAGACGTCCCCATCTTCGTCTCCGACGACAGCGCCGACGTCGTGGCGCACGCGGAGCTCTTCCAGCGCGGCGTCGTCGCCGGCGTCCCCCCGGACGACTTCGCCGCGGACGGCCAGCTCTGGGGGAACCCCCTCTACGACTGGCGCCGGATGCGGATCGACGGCTATCGCTGGTGGATCGAGCGGCTGCGCCGGACGCTCGAGCTCGTCGACGCGGCCCGGGTCGACCACTTCAGGGGCTTCGAGGCCTACTGGTCGGTGCCGGAGGGCGCCGCGACCGCCCGCGAGGGCTGCTGGCGGCCGGGCCCCGGCGCGTCGGTGCTGCGTGCGGCGGAGGCGGAGCTCGGTGCGCTGCCCCTCGTCGCGGAGGACCTCGGCGTGATCACGCCCGCGGTGGTTCGCCTGCGCGAGCAGCTCGGGCTGCCCGGGATGTGCGTACTGCAGTTCTCCCTCGGCTACGGCCCCGAGAACCCGCACCGGGTGCACAACCATCCCGAGCGGGCGGTCGCCTACACCGGGACCCACGACAACGACACCGCGGTCGGCTGGTGGGCCGCCCTCGACCACGGCCACCGCCGGGCCCTGGCAAAGGCGCTCGCGGCGGCCGGCATCGCGCCGGAGGCGCCGCACTGGGACCTGATCCGGCTGGCGTTCTCGTCGCCGGCACGGATCGCGATCGTCCCCGCCCAGGACCCGCTGGGATTGGGGAGCGAGGCGCGCCTCAACGTCCCGGGCACGGCGGAGGGGAACTGGAGCTGGCGGCTGGAGGCCGGTCAGCTCACCGACGAGCTGGCGGAGCGCCTGCGGCAGGTGACCGCTGCGAGCGGCCGGCTGTCGCCCCGCTGACCCGCCCCGGCCGCAGGGGCCGGACGTGCTCGCGGACCGTTCACTGCTTCCGCAACTTCAGCGACGAGCCGATGCGGATGATCATCACGTTCACGCCGGCCGGCATGGCGGTACGGGATGGAGTTCTTCCTCCACCCCGCGCCCGTCTGAGCGCCGACGCCACCGGGCAGGCGGCGGCCCTCACGGCAGCCGCGCCGCCGCCGCCCCCCAGGCCTCTGAGCGGGGGTCGATGAGGGCGAAGTGCTCCACGCCGGGCAGCTCGACGAGCTCGCAGCGGTCGCCAGCCGCGCGGGCGGCGGCGGCGTAG
Organism: Miltoncostaeaceae bacterium; assembly: GCA_033856495.1. Taxonomy (GTDB): domain Bacteria; phylum Actinomycetota; class Thermoleophilia; order Miltoncostaeales; family Miltoncostaeaceae; genus JAWVEW01. The sequence goes on from JAWVEW010000060.1 coordinate 2,595, forward strand.
CGCCGGCTCTGCTCGACGGGCACGAGGCGGTCGTCGTCGCCGTGGACCATCACCTGTGGCACCCCGAGGGGGAGCCGCTCGGCCGGCGAGGCGAGCGCGTACCGCTCGGGCACCCGCTCCGGCCCGCCGCCCATGAGCCGCGCCACGGCCGAGCCGCCCACGCCGTCGCGGGCCGCCGCGGCCAGGTCGCAGACCCCGGCCAGCGAGACCGCGCCGGTGACCGCGACCGCCGGGCGCGCCCCCGGCGCCCCGTCCGGCAACCCCGGGCGGGCGGCAGCCCACAATGCGAGGTGTCCGCCCGCCGAGTGCCCCACCGTCACCACGCGGCCGAGGTCGAGGGGGGCTGAGGACGCCAGGCCGGCCAGCGCGTCGATGCCCGCTGCGACGTCGGCGAAGGTGGCTGGCCAGCCGCCGCCCGCCAGCGGGCCCACCCGCCGGTACTCGAGGTTCCAGGCCGCCCAGCCGCGGGCGGCGAGGTCCGCGGCGAGGCCGTCCATGAGGCCGCGTCCGTAGGTCGAGCGCCAGAAGCCGCCGTGGATGACCACCGCGACCGGGTGCGGTCCGCGCCCCGCCGGCATCCCCAGCACGCCGTGCTGGCTGCGGCGGGGCCCGTACGGGTGGCGCTCCACGCGCGGCCGCGCCATCCCTGGAGGGTACTGGTCGCCCGCCCCGGCCAGCCCGAGCGGAAGGCCAGGCAGGCGGAGGATGCCGCGGGTTAACGTCCCCGGGGGAGCGCGCCGATGGTGATGCGGGAGCATCGCCGCGGACGCGGCTGCGGCCCCGCGCCAGCCCCGCTGCGGGTGAGCGGCGGAGGGCTTTCGGTGTACCCTTCGCGCCAACACGAGTCAGGACGGGAGCCGCCGAATGGGAACATCCGAGGAGCGCCTCCAGCTCCCCGGGTCGGCCAACGCAGCCGAGCCGACGCTCGCCGACCAGTGGCGGTGGTTCACCCGGGCCGCCACGCTTGTCGCCATCCTCACCAGCCCGGTCTTCTTCCTCCTGCTCTACAAGCGGCAGGGATGGGAGCTCGGCTGGGCCCTCCTCGCCACGGTCGCCGCCGTGCTCCTCTTCCGCGGCTTCATCGACGTGGTCAGCCGGAAGGTGATCCCGTGGCCGAGCCTCTTCGGCGCCGACGGCCGCCTGAAGGAGGAGGACATCGTCGCCCGCCGGCGCGCCTGGTACTGGCGCAAGAAGATCCGCCGGCTGTGCTACCTCGCCGTCATCCTCGGCGGCCTCGGCGCCTTCGTCTGGTTCTACCACCGCGAGTCGGGGGACCCGATCTCCTTCTGGGCGTCGCTGCAGACGATCTGGGAGACCCCGTGGGGCATGCGCAGCGACCTGCTGACCCTGGCCCTCCAGCTCCCGCTCTTCTTCCTCATCAACCTGCTGATCTTCATGGGGCCGCTGCTCTTCTTCTCGATCCGCCAGATCCAGGGGTACGAGCCCGGCGACGCCGACTGGGGCGTGCGCCTCGGCGACGTACGCGGACAGGCCGAGGCGAAGGAGGAGATCTCCCGGGTCATCTCGCTGTGGCAGTCCGGCGAGGAGTTCGAGCGGCTCGGCGGCAAGCGCGAGCGCGGGCTGCTCTTCCTGGGTTCGCCCGGCACGGGCAAGACGATGATGGCGAAGGCGATCGCCACCGGCTTCAACTGCCCCTTCGTGACGATCCCGGGCTCCGGCTTCGCCCAGACCTTCATCGGCCTGGATGCGCTGGTGGTCCGCTGGATGGCGTGGCGCGCCAAGAAGCTCGCCGCCAAGTGGGGCGGCCAGTGCATCGTCTTCATCGACGAGATCGACGCTGTCGGCATGCGGCGGGCGAGCCTCGGCCGCGGCATGGTCGCCCAGGAGGAGCGGCTGCCGGCCAGCATCCACGACGTCTGCTTCTTCGGCCCCAACGGCGCCCTCACCCCCACCGGCGACCTGATCGTCGAGACCGCCGCATGGCGCGAGCGGATGTTCGCCATGCGGCAGCCCGACCCCAGGCGCGTCTACCCGCCGTTGATCGAGCGCCTCAGCAACGGCCTGAAGCGCGCGGCCATGATGGGCGGCGGCATGTTCGGCGGCGGCTCCGGCCAGCAGGGCCTGCAGCAGCTGCTGGTCGTGATGGACGGCGTGGACAACCCGCCGCTCATGCGGAAGTTCTGGACCAACCGCATCAACACGTTCCTCGACGCCACCTACGTGGTGCCGATCCGGGTCGGCAAGATGCGGCTGCGGCTGCCGGCGCCGCGGCCGGCCAAGGAGCAGATCTACTTCATCGGCGCCTGCAACGTCCCGATCGAGCAGCTCGACCCGGCGCTCACCCGACCCGGCCGGATGGGCCGGCACATCTGGTTCCGCACGCCCGACAAGGACGACCGCAAGGACATCCTCGACCTCTACATCAACAAGGTCGCGCACGACCCCGACCTCGACACGCCAAAGCGGCGTGAGGAGCTGGCCCGGGTGACCAACGGCTACTCGCCGGCCATGATCGAGCAGGTCTGCTCGATGGCGCTGACCGCGGCGCACCACCAGGGGCGCCCACGCTTCGTCTGGGAGGACATCGTCGAGGCGATGACGACGGTGGAGTCCGGCATGGCGGTGAACGTCGAGTACATCCCCGAGCTGGCGCGCGCGATCGCGATCCACGAGGCGGGTCACGCCGCCGCCGGACACGTCTACAAGAGCGACGTGCTCTCCACGCGGCTGTCGATCCGCAAGCGCGGGGACTCACTCGGCCACCACCAGGCGATGCAGACCAAGGAGCGGTTCTTCCACCAGTGGCGCAGCGAGGAGGCGGCGGGGCTGATCTGGACCCTCGGGGCGATGGCAGCCGAGCACGTCTTCTACGGCGAGACCTCGACCGGCGTCGGCGGGGACCTCTTCAGCGCGACCTATCAGGCCGCCCACATGGTCGGCTCCACCGGCATGGGGCCGGCGCACGTCGACCTCACCGGCAGGTTCGACGACGAGGAGGCGGAGGAGCGCGCCCGCGAGCGCATCATGCGGAGGTTCGAGTCGATCGGGTCCCAGCTCATGAACCGCTCGAGCAGCGTCGGGTCGGCGATGTCGCCCAACCCCATCGGCGCCGTCCTCGGCGACCCCCAGAAGCGGGTCATGGTCTCCCAGCTGCTGGGGCAGGCGTTCATGACCGCCTACTGGCTCATCGAGCAGAACCGGGACGCCGTGGAGCGCATCGCCGACCGCCTGGTCGAGCGCCGCGAGATGTTCGGCGACGAGGTCGTCGACATGCTCGAGGAGGCGCACTTCAAGGTCCCGACCGTCGACCTGCTGGACGAGCGCTCATGGCCCAACCTCTGACCCCGCTTCAGCACAGCGCCCCCTACCGGCGCCGGTTCATCGGGGCCTTCGTGATCCTCTCGGTGGTGCTGGCCGCCGCCGCCGGCGGCATCGTCGCGCTCGTCATGGGCGGCGGGCACGCCGCCGACACGGCCTGGTCGCCGTGGCGCCCCTCCTCCGCCGCCGATCCGTCCCAGCAGATCGCCAACCGCGTCGCCGCCGCGTACCGGCTGGACGGCGGCGGCCAGCTGGTGTCCGTGCGTCCGGGGCCGCTCCAGCTGGTGGACGGCACGCCGCTCTACATCGTGGTGGGCTCTCCCTCGTCCAGCGGCCAGGCCACGTTCACCTACGTCCCGGGGAACGGCATCGTGTACCTCATGTGCGGCCTCGGGAAGGACTGCGCGATCAAGGGCAAGTCCTCCACCACGCGGTTCATGCTGGTGCGGCGCGAGGCGCTCGAGCTGGCGCTCTACACCTTCAAGTACACCCCGGGGGTCGATTCCGTGGTGGTGCTGCCGCCGACCAAGAACGCCGTGGACAACCCGGTCGCGCTGCTCTTCCGCCGCGATGCGCTGGGCCGCGAGCTCTCCCAGCCGCTCTCGACCACCCTCGCCGGCACGCCGCCGACGCTCAAGAAGCTCGATCGCAAGGCCATCCAGCGGGTCTCGGCGCTGACCGCGCGGAACGTCTTCAGCGCGCGCGTCGAGTCGGCGCTCGACGGCGGCGCGTTCCTGGTCCTGGAGCCCGTCGGTTGATCCGCCCCGCCGGGGTCCTGGCCGCCGCCTGCGGCCTGGCCCTCCTGGGCGCCGGCGCGGCGTCGGCTGCGCAGGTGCGGGTCAGCGTGGTCAAGCCACACCGCGGCACGACCCTGATCGTCTTCGGCACCCATTTCGCCCCGCCGAACGAGTTCTGCACGCCGCTCGCCATGAGGATCGACGGCCGGCCCGCCAGGGGCAGCGGGCGGGTCATCGACGACTACGGCACGTACGCGATTCGCGTCAAGGTCCCGGCGGGGCTCGGCCAGCACACGGTCCAGCTGCGGCAGACCTGCGAGAACGGGAACACGGGACAGCAACGGGGGCTGATCGCGGGGTCGACCTTTCGGGTCATCCCCTAGCCGCGGTCAGCCCTCCGGGCCGTCCCGTTCCTGGCGCTGGCGCTTGGCCCGTTCGCTGCGGGTCGCGCCCACGATGGCGCCGGTGGCGAGGGCGCCCCAGAAGAAGGCGTACCCGACCGCCCGGCCCAGCGGCTGGTTGAGCAGCGTCACGTGCACGACGAACAGCAGGACGAGCGAGATCGGCGCCACGATCCCGACCTGCACGCCGGCCGGCAGGTCCTCCCAGCGGCGCAGAAGCCGCCCCCGCTCGCGGGCTGACGAGCTCACGAGCGCAGGATACGACCCGCGGACGTCGCGCGGCCCCGGGGGCGCCGGACCGTGGACCAGCCTCGGGCGCGCGGATCCCCGCGCTCCCTAGAGTTTCCCGGGCGCCATTCGGAGAGGGGAATCGCGATGACGACGAGCGAGCGCGCAATGGACGTTCCCGTTCCCGACCCCCGCCGCTGGAAGGCGCTGGCGGTCCTCAGCATCGCCTACCTGATGGTGGTGCTCGACGTCTCGATCGTGAACGTCGCGCTGCCGTCGGTCCAGGTCGACCTCGGCTTCTCGCCCGAGAACCTCCAGTGGGTCGTCAGCGGCTACAGCCTCACCTTCGGCGGCTTCCTGCTGCTGGGCGGCCGCGCCGGCGACATCCTGGGGCGCAGGCGGCTGTTCATGGTCGGGCTGGTGGCCTTCTCGGCCTTCTCGGCACTCTGCGCGCTCTCGACCTCGGACACCATGCTGATCGTCGCCCGGCTCCTGCAGGGGGCGGGGGCTGCCCTCCTCTCCCCGTCGGTCTTCTCGATCACGATGGTGACCTTCACGGAGGGCGCGGACCGCAACAAGGCGCTCGGAATCCTGGGCGCGATCGCCGGCGCCGGCGCGGCCATCGGCGTGCTGCTGGGGGGCGTGCTCACCGAGTACGCCGGCTGGGAGTGGGTGTTCTGGATCAACGTGCCGATCGGCCTCGCCACCCTGTTCCTGGTCCCGCGCCTCGTGCGCGAGAGCCGGGTGCCGGGAGCCTCGCGCAATTTCGACGCGTTCGGCGCCGCGACCGTCACCGGCAGCCTGCTGCTGCTCGTCTTCGGCCTCACCCAGGCGAACCAGGCCGGCTGGGCGTCCGGGCAGACGATCGGCGTGCTCGCCGCGTCGGTCGTCCTCATGGCGGCCTTCCTGGCCATCGAGGCCCGCAACCGCCACGCCCTGATGCCCCTCAGCTTCTTCCGCCGGCGCACGCCCACCGGCGCCAACATCGTGGGCTTCGGCCTCGGCACGGTGGTCTTCAGCATGTTCTTCCTGCTGTCGCTGTACCAGCAGCAGGTACTGGGCTTCACGCCGCTCGAGACCGGCGTGGGGTACCTGGCGGTGGCCCTGACCGCCGTGGTGGCGTCGGGCGTGGCGCAGGCGCTGGTCACGCGCGTCGGCGTGAAACCGGTCCTCACCCTCGGCCTCCTGATGAACCTCGGCGGCCTCATCTGGTTCACGCAGATCTCGGTGGGCGGAAGCTACGTGGCGGACCTGCTCGGAGGCTTCCTGATGATCGGGGTCGGGCTGGGCTTCTCGTTCGTGCCGGTGTCGATCGCGGCGCTGGGCGGCGTTCCGCCCCAGGAGGCGGGTCTCGCCTCCGGCCTCATCAACACCAGCCAGCAGATCGGCGGCGCGCTGGGCGTGGCCATCCTGACGACGGTCTCGACCACGACCGCCTCGGACCACCTCGCCTCGGGCGCCTCTCGTCCGCAGGCGCTGGTCGACGGCTTCAGCATCGCCTTCTGGGTGGCCGCCGCGTTCGCCGCCGCGGCGATCCTCGCCACGCTGCTCACCCTGCGGCGCGAGGACCTGACCCCCGAGCCGGCGGGCGCCTCCGCAGCGGTGTAGCCGCGGGGCCCAGCAGGGCGCGCGCCCGGCCGATCACCGCGGCCGCGCGCGCGTCGGCGGCGGCCCGCTGCCCGGCCGGCGCCTCGAACTGCACCTCGCCGCGCAGGCGGGCGTTGGGCTCCTGGCCCGTCAGCTCGCGCGCGAGGGCGAGCCACTCGCCCGGGATCTCGTCCGGCAGGTCCACGCCGAGCATCTCGGCGAAGAGCAGCGTCGTCCCGCGGGCGAGGATGTCGCCCGTGTAGCCGCCGCCGCCGATGACCGTCATCCGCCCGCCGGTTGCCTCCTGGGCCAGCTCGCCCAGCAGCCGGTTGACGCCGGCGAAGCCGTCGAGCGTGATCTGCAGGTGCGTGAGGACGTCGGCGTGGTAGCCGTCCCAGCCGGGCTCGATGACGAGCGCCTGAGGCCGGAAGGCGAGCACCGCCGGCGCCACCACCTCCTCCACCGCCCGCAGGTAGGGAGCGTCTCCGGCGTAGGCCGGCAGCGGCACGTTGATGGCCGTGCCCTCCCCCGCGCCGGCCCCGCGCTCCTGGAGCCAACCGGTGCCGGGGAAGAGGAAGCTCCCCTCCTCATGCACCGAGCAGGTCAGCACCCGCGGCTCCTCGTAGAAGATGAACTGGGTGCCGTCGCCGTGGTGGGCGTCGACGTCCACGAACGCCACCCGCTCGCAGCCCGCGTCCAGGAGCGCCTGGATCGCGACGGCCGGATCGTTGTAGACGCAGAAGCCCGCCGCGCGGTTGGCGAAGGCGTGGTGCAGGCCTCCGCCGACGGCGATCGCCCGCTGCGCCCTCCCCTCCCAGACCGCGCGGGCGGCGGCCAGCGCCACCCCGCAGACGGCCGCCGCCCGGTCGTGCAGGCCCTCGACGGGTGGCGTGTCCCCACCGGGAGTGAGCCCCCACTGGCGGGCCTCCAGCGAGTGCCCGAGCATCGGGTCGTCGCTGTATCGGCGCACCGCCCGCACGTAGGCGGGCGCATGGACGCGGGTGATCTCCTCCACCGTGGCGGGACGGGCGTCGATCAGGTCCACGTCCGGTCGGTCGAGCAGCCCGTAGGCGCGGATCAGCTCGAGCGCCAGCCGGTAGCGGACCGTCGTCATCGGGTGCCCCTCGCCCAGGTCGTAGAGCGGGAGGGCGAGGGGATGCGCGATGGCCGTGCGCGCGCTGGGCATCCTTCCTCCTACGGGGTCAGGGCGACCTTGATCGATCCTTCCATGCGGCTGTTCATCACCTCGTACCCGCGCGCCGCCTCCGCCAGCGGGAGGTCATGGGTGAAGACCAGCCCCGGGTCCACGATCCCCTGGGCCACCACGTTCAGCAGGCGGGGGATGTACGCGCGCGACGGGCAGACGCCCGGGTGGATGCTGACGTTGCGCATGAAGACGGCGGAGTAGGGCTGGTCCACGGGCTCGAAGAAGTGGCTCATCCCGAGCACGGCGACGGCGCCGCCGTCGCGCACCGACTCCAGCGCGCGGCCGAGCGACTCGTTGTTCGAGATCGTCTCCACCACCGCGTCGGCGCCGCGTCCGGCGGTCAGCTCCCGAATCACTTCCAGCGGATCCTCCCGGCGGGCGTTGACGAGATGGGTCGCCCCCGCCCGGGCCCCGACGGCAAGACGGTCGTCGTGGTGGCCCACCAGCACGATGCCGGCGGCGCCGAAGAGCGTG
>JAWVEW010000061.1:0-7899 GCA_033856495.1 Miltoncostaeaceae bacterium
CCGGTGACCACCCGGCCGTCCAAGCCCTGGGGCATCAGGTCGACCGCCCGCCGGACGTCGATGCCCGCGCGGTCGAGGACGTCCGACAGCGGCACGCCCCGCCAGCGCGCCACGCCGATCCCGCCCAGGCGCCACCGGGTGCCCTCCGCCGGGCTGCCCTGCTGGCTCTCGAAGAAGCTGCGCCCGTTGCCCGCGCACTCGATGGCGACCGCCGTCTGGCGGGCGGGCAGGGCCAGCAGCTCCTCGTAGGTGAACTCGACCGCCCCGCCGGCGCCCGGCTCGCCGCGCAGGCCGCTGCCGAACAGGCGCAGCCGCCAGGCGTCGGCGTCGATCAGCGGCGTCGCCGTGTGGTTGCGGACGAAGAAGCTGTCGTTGGGCACGGTGTGGGTGTCGCCCCGCAGACCCTCCCAGCGCATCTCGGCGTTGGAGCCCAGGATGCGGAATCGCTCCGGCGGGAGCGGCTTGAGGATGGAGGGGTGCCCGACCGCCGCCGCACGCCCGGTGCGGTCGAGGATCGACGAGCCCCCGGCCGCCTCGACCCGGCCGCCGAGCGCCCGGGGCCCGGAGCGCTCCGCCCGGCGGGGCGGTCCCTCGCCGCGCTCGTGGGGGCGGGGCTCCTCGTCCGTGGGTCGCTCCATCGGGCACCGTCTCCGTGGTCGTGGCAATGAGGTTCGCTCATATCGACCATAAGCCATATCGCATCAAGGCGGCCCGGACCAGCCACGGCGCGGGCGCACGTTCCCTTCACCGGGGTGATGGCGATGGAGGGCTGCATCCCGAGCGTCGAGGCCTGCCGCACCTCCCCGGGTCTGGGGGAGGTGCTCCTGTCGCCGACGCCCCGACCCGGCCCTCGGGATCCTTCCCCACCGCCGTGTGACGGCCGCGTCCGCGGGGACGGAGACCTGGTGACGGGCCGGCACCGTTTCCGCGGGGATCGGTGCCCGCAAACGGGGAGGAGCAGCGATGACGAGGTCCGCCGCCCTGGCGCTGACGGCAGCCGCCTGCCTCGGAGCGGTCTCGACCGCGGCCGCACGCCCCGTGGCGCCGGCGCCCCGCGGAGGATCGCTGAGCCCGCCGGCCGCATGGGTCGAGACGGCCGGCGGAGACCGCTGGCTCGCGTTCTCGACCTCCTGCTGGACCCGGGGATGCATCGACTACATCTCCCCGGAGATGCGTCGGGACCTGCCCCGGATCGGGGTGCGCCCGGGCGAGCGGGTCGTGTTCCACCTCGGGCTCGAGCCCCGCGCCCTGACGCTGCGCGTGGGCCGGCGCTCCTACGCGCTTCCCGCCTCGGGCGCGCCGTCGTGGCGGGTGCGCGGGGGCGGCGTCGTCGTCCTCCAGGCGTTCGCCCCGCGCGGGGACGCCGCCTACGTCGCCCGCTTCATCATCCGGTCGCGCTAGCGCAGCCGTCCGAGGAGCCGGTCAGCCGGCCGTTCTGAGCCGGTTGTCGGCGGGCGCCGGATCGCCCTCGGCGGCGGCGACGGACGCGACGCCGCGGAGCGGCCCGCCGCGCGGCGCGGTGAGCGCGACGCTCGCCGAGGCGCCGCGCCCCAGCGTGCCGACGCGGCACTCCAGCGTCCCGGCGAGGTTGCGGCACCGGCCGGCCCCGGGCGTTGCCCTGACCGTGGCCGTCGGCGGCGGCCGGAAGCGGACGATCACCCCAGTCGCCCGGGCGGGACCGGAGTTGGTCACCCGCAACACCAGCCCGCCACCTGCGCCGACGGGTCGGGGAACCGCTTCGATCGCGAGGTCGGCGGCCGGCCGGACGGCGATCGCGTACCGGGCGAGGTCGTTGATGGCGGTCGGGTCGGGCACGGCGGACGTGACGCGGGCGCTCCCCGGCAGGGCGCCGGGCCGGCGCGGGCGCACGCGGACGGCGATGCGCGCCGCCCGGCCCGTCCTCAGCGTCCCGAGGCTGCACGAGAGCCTCCCCCCCGAGCGCGAGCAGCGGCCCTGGCTCGGCCGCGCGGAGATCAGCGCGGCGCCCGGCGGCAGGCGGCTCGTGACGCGCACGCCGGGGGCCGCCCCGGGGCCGTCGTTGGCCACGACCAGCTCGTAGTCGAAGACGCCGCCGGCGATCGCGCGAAGGGTCTCGGGCAGGACCGCGACGGCGAGGTCGGCCGCGGGGACGACGGTCGTGGCGGCGACGGCGCGGGCGTCGGCCGGCGTGGGGTCGGGCTGGTCGCTGGCGACGCTCGCCTCCAGCCTGAGCAGCCCCGGGGCGGCGGGGCGCACCACCACCCTGATCGTCGCGGCGGCTCCGCTCGCCAGCCCGCCGAGGGCGCAGGTCAGGGTCGATCCGGAGGCCGAGCAGCCGCCCTGGCTCGGTGTGGCCGACACCAGCGATGCGCCCGCGGGCACCTGCACGGTGGCGGTGACGGCGCCCGCGGGGGAGGGCCCGCCGTTGACGACCCGAACGGTGTGCGGCACCTGGCCGCCCGCCGGCGCCGGCGCGGCCGGGCCGCTCGCCGTGACGACGAGGTCGGCGAAGCCGACGACCGGCGTCACCGTCTGGGCCTGGTTGTTGGCGGGGGCGGGGTCGAACTCGTTGGCGGAGACGCTCGGGGCCACGGTGAGGGACCCTGCCTGCGTGGGCAGCACGGTGACCGTCAGGGTGGCGGCGGCGCCGACGGCCAGGGTGCCGAGTGTGCAGCGGGCGCCGCCGGGGGCGGGGGCGCAGGCGCCCTGGCTCGCGCTGGCGCTCGCCAGCGTGGCTCCGATCGGCGCGGGCGCCTCGAGCGTCACGTCGGTTGCGGTCGACGGGCCTGCGTTGCTCGCGGTGAACGTGCTCGTGAGCGCCTCGCCGACCTGGACCGAGGGCGGCCCCGGCGCCGCGGTCAGCCGGACGTCGGCGCTCGTGGTGGTGAAGAAGATGGGGTCCACGTTCGAGGACGAGCGGCCGAAGCCGGCGCCGTTGCCCGAGTACGCGCCATAGAAGGTGGCCCCCACTGCCTTCATCTGGTGGTAGTCGCCGAGCACGCGCTGGCGGGGGTCGAGGTTGTCGGGCGCGGGGGAGCTGAAGCTCTGGAGCGTCTCGTCGACGAAGGACGCCCCGCCGGTGGCGCTGCGCGCGAGGTGCATCGAGAAGATGGGGATGGTCGGGGCCGACGGCGCGAAGCCGTCGAAGCTGGCGTACATGACGGCGACGGTTCCCTCGGAGTTCACCGCGACGGCGGGCAGGCCGGCGCTGGTCACCTGGGGCGGTGTCACCGGGAGCTCCGGGCTGACGGTGACGCCTCCGGCTGCGTCCGAGCCGATGCGCCGGATGAAGAGGGCGTTGTCCCCGGTCGGGGTCGTCACGGCGCCGAAGACGACGTAGACGTCGCCCGTCGTCGGGTCGACACCCATGGCGTCGACGCCCCCGAGCAGGGCGTTGGTCGTCCCCATCTTGTAGCCGACGCCCTGCTTGCTCTGGACCGCCGGGCCGAGCGGCAGCCCGCCGGGTTGCCCGTTCAGCCCCCATGTCGCGCCGCCGTCGAGCGAGCGGTTGAGCACGTAGGTCACCGTCTTCGGCTGGCCGGCGCCGGCCGGCCGCTCGTACAACGTCCACAGCACGCCCGTCCGCGGATCCGCGGCGATCCTGAGCCCGGGGTTCGCGGCCCCGGGCAGCATCGATCCCACGAGCGCGTCGGCGGCGAAATCGATCGGCGGCTGGATCGGCGCCCGAGGATCCACGGCCGTCGATGCGGCCACTCGGGCGTCGAACTGGTCGAGGTCGTCGTACGCGACGTAGGCGCGGTCGCGCGCGGGGTCCGCGGCGTCGCGGGTCACGACCAGCTGCGGCTGGTCGGCGACGTCGACGATCCGGTTGGTGAGCTGGGCGGACGGGGTCTCGTTCCACAGCCAACCCGCCGTCGTGCCGGGATCGGTGGTCGACCCCGTCACGACGTTCGAGGTCTGGGCGAGGTCGTCCTTCACCAGGAAGGTGCCGTAGAGCACGCCGCCGCGGCCGTAGTCGATCGTCTGGTCGCAGGGGCAGTTCCCGAGCCCGGCGACGCCGATCGGGGGCGGGATCGAGCGCGCCTTGGTCCAGGTGAGGCCGCCGTCGGAGGAGACGAAGAGCGCCGCCGCCTGCCCCAGGCCCCAGGCGCTGCTGAACGCGGTGACCGCGATCTCGCTCGGGTTCTCCGGGTTCACCGCGATGCTCGTCTCCTGGTCCGGCGCGGAGTCGGTGAGCTGCAGCGTCGGGTCCGTGTTGCTGACCACCACGTCGCGGATCACCGTGCCGGGGAGCGGCCCGCCCACGGTCGCGCCGGCGCCCCGCGAGCTCGCGCCGAGCAGCGCGGCGAGGGCGGCGGCGAGGATCGTGAGGCCGATCCGGAAGGGACGCAGGCACGACCGAATGGTGATTCCGGCGCGGGAAGGCGCCGGCTGCGTCCGTCGATGTCGCAAGGCCAGGAAGCTTTCCCGGGCGGCCGCGCTTCGTCAACGGTGGCGGGCGCGACCTGCCGGCGCGTCGCCGGCAGGGGCGACCCAACCGGACCGCCCACGAACGCTCGCCGGGTTCTGCCGGCTTCACACCCATCGCGATGCTGCGTCCTCGGTCGCCCCACCACCGGCCGCGTTTGCGGTCGGCCCACTAGGATCGATCTGCGGAGCCGCGGGATCGGCGTTGCGGTCGGCGGGCGGCCGCCCCACCCGCCGCCACCGCCCCGCAGCAGCCAATCCCCACCGTCGAAGGTCGATGGCACCGGTCCCGCAGGTCCTCCGCGTCCCCGATTTCCGCAAGGTCTGGCTGGCGAGCCTCGCCTCCAACGCGGGCTCCTGGCTGCAGGTCGTGGCAGGCGGCTGGCTGATCCTCCAGCTCACCCACAGCCCGGCCGCCGTGGGTGCGCTCGCGCTCGTCATGCGCGGCCCGGCGGTGCTGCTCTCCACCTACGCGGGCGGGCTCGCCGACCGTTTCGACCGGCGCACGATCGGGATCTGGACCTTCCTGCTGCAGGCCGTCGCCGCGGCTGCCCTCGCCGTCCTCACCTGGGCCGGCCACGCCACGCCGGCCGTGATCTACGTCCTCACGATCGCCCTCGGCGTCGGGTTCGCCGTCGGCCTGCCGGCGATGCTGGCCCTGGTCCCGGCGCTCGTGCCTGCGCCGCAGCTGCCGCAGGCAGTCTCCCTGAACGCGGCGGGGATCAACGTGGCGCGCCTGGCCGGACCCGCCATCGGCGGGGTCACCCTGGCCCTGGCCGGCCCCGGGGCCTGCTTCGCCGTGAACGCGATCTCCTTCCTGGCCATGGTCGTGGCGCTCGCGACGCTCGCGGAGTCGCCGGGGGTTCGCGCGCGCGCACCCGAGCGCCGCGGCTCGCGCGCGGCGCTCATCCACGCCGTCCGGGATCCCGCGGCCCGGCGCCTGCTGATCGGGATGGCGATCTTCACCTGCCTCGCCGCCCCGGCTCAGGAGCTGGCGCCGGTGGTGGCCAAGAACCTCGGCGCCGGCGCCATCGGCCTCGGGATGCTGCTGGGGGCGATGGGCGGCGGCGCGCTGGTCGGGGCGTGGGCGCTCGACCGGCTCGAGCGCGGCGGCTACCCGCGCCACCAGGCGCTGCCCACGGCGACGCTGGGCTTCGCGGTGGGCCTGTTCGCCCTGGTCGCCGCTCCCGCACTGCCGGTCGCGATCGTCGCCATGGGCTTCAGCGGCGTCTTCTGGATCTGGATGTACGCCGCCACCAACACCGCGATCCAGCTCACCTCGCCGCCCGAGCTGCTGGGCCGCATGCTCGGCCTCTACCAGCTGTCGGTGATCGGACCGATCGCGCTCGGGTCGGTCGCCGCCGGCGGCGTCGCGGAGTGGCTGGGGATCCGCTGGAGCCTCGGAATCTGCGCGGGGCTGCTCGCGGCATGGGGCCTCTGGAGCATCACGCACCGCGTGCCGGAGATCGACCGTATCGCCGCGCTGGACGCGCCCAGCCTCGCCGGCGGGCTGCGGGACGGCCTGCTCGCCGGGCGGGAGCGGGCGGAGTCGCGGAGCGGCCTCGAATAGACGAACGGCCCCCCGCCGGCGCGAGTGCCGGCGGGGGGCCGCCGAGGTCGATCCGCCGCCCCGGAGGACCGGGGCGGCGGGGAAGCGGACGTCGCTACGAGATGCGGATCCGCCGGACGAAGTTCTTGCCGTTCGGGAACTTCACGGCGACGGTGAAGGTCCGGGTGGTGCCCGGCTTGAACGTCGCCGCCCTGAGCGGCACCTTCAGACAGACGACTCTCGTGCCCGGGGAGGTGAAGTTGTAGAGGTGGCCGCCCACGGTGCGGATGCTCTTCGGTCCGCTGTAGAGGGCCACGAACACCTTGCCCGGCCGGTCGTTGGTGATCCGCAGGCTCACGCACTTGCCGAACTGGGCGTTGGTCGGGATATCCACGCCGCAGTTGCGGAAGATCAGGTTGAGCGTCTTCGGCTTGACCCCCTTGGCGGCGAAGCTCACCACCGCGCGGATCTTGTGCGTGCCGAAGCCGATCTTGGCCGGGTTGATCGTGACCTTCGGGTTGTTGTTGCGGCCGATCTTGGCGACCGTCTTGCCGTCGACGCTGAACACCGTGCTCTTCACCGCCGCTCCCTTGATGCCGACCGAGAACGGCTTGGAGGTGCAGGCGCCGGCGACGATGCCGGATGTCAGGCCGGCCGTCGGGCCCGGGACGGGCACGAAGATCCGCTGGATGACGCCGGTCGGGTTGGGCGGGACGCCGGGGGCGATGCCGAGCCCGCACGGATCGCCGGCGAAGCCGGAGGTGGCCTCGGCCAGGCTCAGCTGGATCCCGAGGAGCTTCGACTCGAGGAACGCCGCCCGCCGCGTCACCGTGACCACGTCTCCGCTGCCGCCCACCAACGTCTGATTCAGGTGGAGCACCAGCAGGTCGCCCAGGTCGATGTCGACGGGCGCCTGCGGGTCGGGCAGGTTGATCACGAGCCCCGCGATCTTCACGCCGGCGACCTGGGAGGAGCTCTCGAACTTGAGGTTCCCGACCTCGTCGCACTTGTAGCTGGACGACGCGTTGAGGCCGCTGATCGTGATCTGGAGCGGCAGCAGGGTGCTGAGGTTGACGCCGACGTCGGCGACCCGAGCGGTCGCGGTCCCCTGCCCCTCGTCGACGGTCGCGGCGTCGGCGGCGCCGACGGTCACGAGCCCGCTCGTCTCGGGTACGCCCCTCGTGCTGGTTTGCGTCTGACAGGGATCGCTCCCGGCGTTGGCCACGACTGGCTCCAGCGTCGTCCCCAGGAGAATGATCCTGGCCGCGCTCGCCCGGCAGGTGAAGCGTCCCGCGGCGGACGCCGTGCTGGCGATGGCCATTGGAACCAGCGCCACCGCCACGATGAACATCGCTCTCCAGAGGTTCCTCACATTCACCTCACGGCCTCCGATCTCGTTTCAGTTCGACCTCGAACCCGCCGCCGCGGGCGACCAGATCGCGTTTCGTCGGGCGCCCCCCCGCTCCTGCCCGCGGCGCGCCCAAGCCGCGAGATGCCCTGACCGCCGTCCGCGGCCTCCTCGAGTCTCCGAGACCCGGATGAGGTCTCGACCCGCGCGCGCCGCAACCGGCGGCCTGAAGGCCGCCCGCCGCCGGCCCTCCTCTGCACGGGTCGCCCGGAAGCTTGCATCGAGGCCTTCCTCCAGCGGTCACCGGCCCGCGGGCATGGTCGATAAATGCCCCGGCGCCGGCCTGGGGGGCAATGCTAACCGGAGAACCGGACGCCTGTCTGCGATTCCGGGCACGGAGGCGCTCGGAATCGGGTGGCTCCAAGGATCAGGGTCCGCCCTGCCCGGTCGAGGCAGGGGGCGAGGTCGAGGGCGCCGTCGGGTCCGGCGCCGCCGGCACCGCCGGCGGGGCGGTCGGCGGCGGGGTCGGCAGGCCCTCCGCGGGCGGCGGTGTCGCCATCGCGGCGGGCACCGCGCCCGCGGCCCGGCCCACCCT
>JAWVEW010000062.1:0-7039 GCA_033856495.1 Miltoncostaeaceae bacterium
GAGCGGCTCGCCGGGGCCCCGGTGGCGGTCTACGACGAGTACGGAGAGCGGCTCGCCGGGTCCTCGGAGGGGCTGCCGGCGGTGCTCGAGGGCTTCGCCGATCCGGAGCGGCGGACCGATGCGCTCACGATCCTGCCCATCCGGGCCGGCCGCGACCTGCTCGGCTGGCTCGCCGCCGGGCCCGGGGCGCGCCCGGGGGCGGTCGTCCGCCGCCAGGCCCTGGAGCACGGCGTGACCGTGCTCGCGCTGGAGCTCGTGCGCGAGCGTGCCGCCGCCGAGGCCGAGCGGCGGCTGCGCGGGGACCTGCTCGAGGAGCTGCTCTCGGTGCGGCTGACGCCGGCCGACGCGGCGCGTCTGGCGCGTCGCGCCGCCCGCCTGGGATACCGCATCAGGGGGCGGGTGTGGGTGCTGGCGCTCGAGCCCGACGACGCCGAGAGCGCCCACGCGCTCTCCGGGCGCACGGCCCGCCGGCGGCTGGTGCGGGCGCTGGCGGCGCTGCTGGCGCAGCGCCATCCCGGAGGGCTGGTGGTCGAGCGCGCCGGAGCGCTCGTGATGCTCGTCCCCGGCGAGCCCTCGTTGAAGGAGGTGGAGGACGTGGCCCGAGCCGCCATCGCGGCCGCCGCACACCTGGCCGCCGGCTCCTCGCTCTCGTGCGCGGTCAGCTCCGAGCCGGCCGGCCCGGCGGAGCTCCACCGGCTCTCCGAGGAGGCGCGGCACGCACTCCAGGTCGCCCGCCGGATGGGGCGCCGCGGCACCGTTGCGAGCTACGGCCGCCTGGGCGTCGAGCGGCTCCTGCTGGAGATCGAGAAGCCGGAGCGCCTCGCCGCGTACGTGGACGAGTGGCTCGGCCCGCTGCTGCGCCACGACGCCGCCGGGCGGGGCGCCGCGCCGCTGGTGGAGACGATCGACGCGCTGGTCGCCGAGACCTGGAACCTGCGCGCCGCCGCGCGGCGCCTCCTCGTGCACGTGAACACGCTGCGCTACCGGATGGAGCGCGCCGCGCGCATCAGCGGCCGCAGCCTCGAGGACCCGGAGGTGCGTCTGGGGCTCGGGCTGGCGCTGCGGGCGTGGGGTCTGCTCGGCACCTTGGAGGAACCGCCCGAAGACTCGCCGGACCAATCTCAGACGTCGGATACATACCCCCCTCGCGCGGCCGGCTCGTACGCTGCCGGCCGTGCAGACGACTGAGGCACAGCTTCTCGCCGCGCCCGAGCACCGGGTGCGCCTGCGCACGCTCGAGGAGGTGGTGGCGGAGCGACGGCTGCGCCCCAACGACTGCCGGACCTGCCGGAACTTCCAGCCCGCCGAGGACGGCCTCGCCTACGGCTGGTGCCCGCCCCACCGCCAGTACGTGAAGCTCTACCACCCGGCGGGGACCTTCTTCTCCCAGTGCCGCTTCAAGGCGATCCGGCACCCCAAGCGCGAGGCCGTGTGAGCGGCGGCGCCGGCCCGCCCGGGCTCCTGATCGTCGGCGGCGGCATCGCCGGCCAGTCGCTGGCCGAGCGCGCCCGCGCGCTGCGCCCGCAGCTCCCCATCACCATCCTCGCCGCCGAGCGGCGCGCCCCCTACGACCGGGTCCGCCTCTCGGCGCTGCTGGCGGAGGGCGGCGATCCGGAGCGCCTGCGGCTGCGGCCGGACTCCTGGTACGAGGACCACCGCGTCGAGCTCCGCACCGGTGTGAGCGTCGCCGCGATCGACCGCGCGGGGCGGGCGGTGGCGACCGCGGACGGGGAGCGCCTCCCCTACGCGGCGCTCGCGCTCGCCACCGGGTCGACCGCGCTGGTGCCCCCGATCCCCGGCATCGACAAGCAGGGCGTCCACGTCTTCCGCACGCCCGAGGACTGCGAGGAGATCCTCGCCGCCGGCCGCGGCGCGGGGCGCGCCTGCGTCCTCGGCGGCGGGCTGCTGGGGCTCGAGGCGGCGCGGGGCCTCGTCGCCCAGGGCGTCCCGGTCACCGTCGTACACCTGATGGACCGGCTCATGGAGCGGCAGCTCGACGGCCCCTCGGCGGCCATGCTCGCCCGCCGCATGGCCGAGCTGGAGGTCGAGGTGCTGCTGGCCCGCGACACGCGCGAGGTGGTCGGCAACGGGCGGGTCACGGGGCTGCGCTTCGCGGACGGCGACGAGCTCGAGTGCGACCTCCTGGTGGTCTCGGTGGGGATCAGGCCCAACGTGGAGCTCGCCCGTCGGGCCGGCCTGGAGTGCGAGCGCGGGATCGTGGTCGACGACCGGCTTCGCACCAGCGACCCCGCGATCTGGGCGGTGGGGGAGTGCGCCCAGCACCGCGCCGT
This sequence comes from Miltoncostaeaceae bacterium, assembly GCA_033856495.1. Taxonomy (GTDB): domain Bacteria; phylum Actinomycetota; class Thermoleophilia; order Miltoncostaeales; family Miltoncostaeaceae; genus JAWVEW01. The sequence continues at coordinate 2,292 of JAWVEW010000062.1, forward strand.
CGTCTACGGCCTGGTCGCGCCGATCCACGAGCAGGCGCGGGCGGCCGCGGCCGCGATCGCCGGGAGCGCCTGCGAGCCCTACGCCGGCTCCGTCCCCAGCGCCGCGCTGAAGGTGATGGGGGTCGACCTGGTGGCGGTCGGCGACGCGCAGGCCGAGGGCGGCTGCACCGTCTCGGACCCGGGGCGCGGCATCTACCGGCGGCTGGTCGTCCGCGACGGGCGGGCGGTCGGCGCGATCCTGATGGGCGACGCCGCCGGCGCCGAGTCCCTCCAGGCGCTGGTCGCCGCCGGCGGCGAGGTGGCGGACGCGCTGTCGGCCCTCGCCGACGCGGGCCGCGCGGACGTGCGCGACCTGCCCGACGAGGCCACCGTCTGCTCGTGTCACGCGGTCACCAGGGGCGCGATCGTCGCCGCCATCCGCGAGCGGGGCCTCCGCGCCCCCTCCGAGGTCCACGCCTGCACCCGCGCCGGCACCGGCTGCGGCGGCTGCCGGCCGCTGGTCGCCCGGCTGGTCGAGGCGGAGGTGGGGGACGGCGCGGCGGAGCCGGCCTACCTCTGCCCCTGCCGCCGCCTGACGCGCGAGCAGGTGCTCGCGGTCGCGCGCGAGCGCGGACTGAGGTCGGCGAGCGAGCTCGCGGCCGCCTGCGGGGTGGGGCGCGACTGCGGGGCCTGCAAGCCGGCGGTCGCCTACCTCGTCTCGCTGGCGAGCCACAACCGCCACGAGGAGGAGCGCCACGCCCGCTTCATCAACGACCGGGTGCACGCCAACATCCAGCGCGACGGCAGCTTCTCGGTGGTGCCGCGCATCTACGGCGGCGTGACGAGCCCCGCCGAGCTGCGGCGCATCGCCGACGTGGCGGAGAAGTACGACGTCCCGATGGTGAAGATCACCGGCGGGCAGCGGATCGACCTGCTGGGGGTGCGCAAGGACCAGCTGCCGAGCATCTGGGCGGACCTCGGCATGCCCTCCGGTTTCGCCTACTCGAAGGCGATCCGGACCGTGAAGACGTGCGTGGGCACGGAGTTCTGCCGCTTCGGCGTCGGCGACGCGATCGGCCTGGGCATCGCCATGGAGAAGGCGTGGGAGGGGCTGCACACGCCGCACAAGGTGAAGTCGGCGGTGTCGGGCTGCCCGCGCAACTGCGCCGAGGCGTCCGTCAAGGACATCGGCGTGATCGCGGTCGAGGGCGGCTGGGAGGTGCTGGTGGGCGGGGCGGCCGGCAGCAGCGTCCGGCGCGGCGACCTGCTGGCGCGGGCGGCGACGGACGAGGAGGCGATCCGGGTCGCCTCCACGTTCCTCCAGTACTACCGCGAGAACGCCGAGTACCTCGAGCGCACGTACACGTTCGTGGAGCGGGTCGGGATCGAGGCCATCCGCGCCGTCGTGCTCGACGAGGCCTCGGGGGAGCCCGCGGCGCTGCGGGAGCGCCTGGCGATCGCACGGGCGGCGGTGCGCGACCCCTGGCAGGAGGCGGTGGACTCCGACGAGGGCGGGCCGTTCGCCGACCTCGACGAGAGCTCGGGCCCCGCGCTCGTGGGCCCGCCTGCAGGCGGCGCGCGCTCGTGAGCGTCGTCGCGCGCGAGCGCAACCTGGTGGCCGTGGGCCGGGCCGAGGACATCCCGCCGCTGGAGGGCCGCACGGTGACGGTGGCCGGACGCCGCGTCGCCGTGTTCAACACGGAGCACGGGTTCCGGGCGACCGCCGCGTTCTGCCCGCACCGGGGCGGGCCGCTGGCGGACGGGCTGGTGGGCGGCCAGAGCGTGATCTGCCCGCTGCACAACTGGCGCATCGACCTCGACTGCGGCGAGGTGGTCGCGGGCGGCAGCGGCCGGGTGCCGGTCTACCCGGTGCTCGAGCGGGATGGCTGGCTCTACCTCGACCTCGGAGGATGAACGGCGCCCGGGTGGGGATCACCGCCGCCCGGCGAGCCGCCGAGCAGGCGGCGCTCGTGCGCGCGCTGGGCGGCGTCCCGGTGCTCGGGCCGGCCCTGCGCCCGGACGCGCCGGCACCGGACGAGCGCCTGGCGCCCGCGTTGGAGCGGGTGCTGGAGGGGCCGCTGGACGTCGCGGTCTTCCTGACCGGCGTGGGCGCCGAGCTGACGTTCGCGCTCGCCGAACGGCTGGGCCGGGCGGAGGAGCTGCGGGCTGCGCTTGCCGGCGCGCGCGTGCTGGCGCGGGGGCCGAAGCCGCGCCGCGCCCTGCGCGCGGCCAGGATCCGGATCGACTGGGTCGCGGACCCGCCCCGCGCCGCGCTCATCCGGGAGCGGCTGGGCGCCGAGCCGCTCGCCGGCCGGCGGGTCCTCGTCCAGGGCTACGGCCCGCCCCCGGACGAGCTGGCTGCGCCGCTGCGCGCCGCTGGGGCCGAGGTGGTCGTGCTCTCCCCCTACGCGGCCACCTGGCCCGACGACCCCGGGCCGGCGCAGGCGCTCGCCGCCGACGCGATGGCGGGAACGATCGACGCGCTGACGTTCACCAGCGCCCAGGCCGCGACCCAGTTCGCCGCGCTGGCCGAGGCCGCCGGCCTCGAGCCCGCCGACCTGCGCGCCGGCGGGGCGCTGGTCGCCGCGATCGGCCCGGTCACCCGGGCGGCGCTGGAGCGGGAGGGGCTCGAGGTCGACCTGGAGTGCACGCAGGCCCGCATGGGCGCCCTCTACCGCCAGCTCGCCGTCACGCTGTCCGAGCGCGGCTGGCACACCTGGGGCCTTCGCCCCTCGCCCGCCCCGGCGCCCCGGCCCCAGGGGGCCCAGAGGCGGGCACAGAGCGGCCCGCCCGCCTCGCCGGGCGCGCGCCCCGCCGTCGCGGGCGGGCCGGGGTAGGAGATGCGCCCCAGGCGCTCCAGATCGGGCGGATGTCCGACGAGCCGGGTCGCGCCGTCGCGCCCTGCGGGGCCCGACAAGCGCTTCTACCCGATCTTCGTGGATCTGGAGGGCCGGCGCTGCCTGGTGGTGGGAGGCGGCGCGGCCGCCGCGGACCGCGTCGAGCGCCTCCTGGAGCACGGGGCGGTCGTGCGGCTGGTGGCTCCGACGCTCTCCCCGGCCCTCGCCGCGCTGGTCGCCGCGGGCCGCGTTGCCGAGCACCTGCCGCGCGCCTACCGGCGCGGCGACCTCGACGGGTGCCTGCTGGCGGTGGTGGCGGTCGCGGACGCCGCCGCCGAGGCCGCCGTCTGGGCCGACGCCGAGGCGCGGGACCTCCTCGTCAACACGGTCGACGTGCCCGCGCGCTGCGGCTTCATCGTTCCCTCGGTGGCCAGGCGGGGCGAGCTCGCCGTGGCCGTCTCGACCGGCGGCGCGAGCCCGGCGGTGGCGATCCACCTGCGCCGGCGCGTCGAGCGGCTGCTCGAGCGGGGCTGGGGGCCGCTGGTGGCGCTCCTCCGCGAGCTTCGCCCCGCCCTGGTCGAGCGCCATCCCGACCTTGGCCCGCGGCGCGACGCCGTGGAGCGCCTGCTGGCGACCGACGTGGTCGAGCGCCTGGCCGCGGGCGACGACGGGGCCGTCGCGGGGCTCGTGCGCGAGACCCTCGGCCTCGACCCCCCGGCGGCTGCCGGGGCTCGCGGGGCCCCCGCCGCTCCGCTAGCCTCGGCGGCGCGTGAGCCAGACGCAGCGGTCCGAGCTCGACCCGCAGATCGACGCCCTCTACGGGCTGCCGCCCGGGGAGTTCACGGCCGAGCGTGACGCGCTCGCCCGGCGGCTGCGCAGGGAGGGCGACCGCGAGAGCGCCGACGTCGTGCGGGGCCTCGCCAAGCCCAGCGCCGCCGCATGGCTCGTGAACCAGCTCGCGCGCCGGCACCCCGAGGAGGTCGGGGAGCTCCTCGGGGCGGGGGCGGGGCTGCGGCGGGCGCACCAGGCGGCGCTCGCGGGAGGCGGAGCGCCGGCGCTGGCGGCCGCGACGGACGGCGAGCGGCGCGCGGTGGGGCGCCTGCTGCAGCGCGCGCGGGAGCTGGAGGGCGAGGGCGCCCCCTCGGAAGCCACGCTGGCGCGCGTGCGCGAGACGCTCCATGCGGCCGCGTCGGACGAGGAGGCCCGCGAGCTCATCGAGCGCGGGCGGCTGGTGCGGGAGCGCCGGGCGGTGGGGCTCGGGCCGCTGGCGTTCGCGGCCTCGACACCCTCGCCTCCGCACCCGCGGCCCGCAGAGCCCCGCCCCCAGCCGGCGCGACTGGACGCGGCCGCCGAACGGGACCGCGCTCGCCGGCTGGCCGCGGCGCAGCGCGCGGTCGAGGCCGCTCGCCGGGACGCGGAGGCGGCGCGGGTCGCCCACGAGGAGCGCGAGGAGGACCACCGGCTCGCGCTCGCGGAGCGCGAGGCCGCCGAGGAGGAGCGCGAGCGCGCGCGACAGGCGGTCCGCAGGGCGGAGGAGGCGGTCGACGCGGCCCGGGGGGCCGAGAAGGAGGCCCGCGCGCGGGCGCGGGAGGAACGCCGCCGCCGCGACGCCGCCGCCGCGGCGCTCCTCGCGGCGGAGGACGAGGTCCAGCGGCTGGACACGGGAGGTCCGGGATGAGCGCGAAGTGGCCCCTCTCCGGCGACGTGACGCAGGCGATCAACCCGTGGTCCTGGTGGCTCGGCTCGCTCAGCCAGCAGACCGGCTTCATCAACATCAACGCCGTCGAGTCCGGGAACCCGGCGCTGGAGCGGCGCATCATCGAGGAGGTGGCGAGCTACGGCCGCCAGCTCGGCTGGATCATCGAGGCGATGGAGGTCCTGATCGAACGCGCCGGGACGGACGGTCTCGACGTGGTCGAGCGGGGTGCGCTG
>JAWVEW010000063.1:0-10361 GCA_033856495.1 Miltoncostaeaceae bacterium
CGGTTCCTGCACCACCTGCTGGGCGATGGCCCGCAGGGGGAGTGAGCGCGCGCCGGACCTCACACGGGCGGACTCCCCGCCGAGCGACGGCCTGTCGCTCGGCGGGGATCCGGAGGGGGTCGCGTGCCTCAGGTCAGCCGGTCACCGCCGGGGCGATGCCGGGCGTGACCTGCACCGGGGCGAGGGCCGTCTCCGTGGCTCCGCAGGACGCGGAGACGCGAACCCGGTGCACGGCCGTGCCCGCCGCCAGCCCGTTGTCGACCTGCATGGTGATCCGGATGGCGAGGTTGCGACGGCCCGGCAGCCGGCTGACCGGGAAGCGCAGCTGGCGGCCCGCGAAGGAGAAGGCGCGGGTGCTGCCGACCACCGAGAACCCCACCGGGAGCCGCTCCCGCACCACCAGGTTCCGGGCGGCGGCGCTGCCGCGGTTCCTCACCGTGATCAGCCAGGTCGCCCGCTGCCCCATGAAGGCCCGCTTCGGCCCCACCATGCTGGCGTCGAGCCTTGGGACCGGGCACGGCCGCGGCGTCGGGGGCTTCCGCGGCACGGGGACCGGGGTGCCGGCCGGCGTCACGCCGGGGAGCGGGGAGGGCGGCCCCGGCGTGCCGGCGATCGTCGGCGTGGGCGTGGGCGCCACGGTCTGGGGGGTGGAGAGCGGCGGCGGAGGGCCGCAGTCGGGGCTCATCACCAGCACCAGCGCGCGCGCGGTGAGGGCCTGGGGGCCTGGCGCCGGCCGGAGGAGCGCCGGGTTGTTCTTCCGCTCGGGGGTGTTGTCGGACTGGAGCGTCGACAGGTTGGTGATGGTGCCCGTGCTCCCGCAGTGCAGGGAGACGTTGGTCGCCTGGAGGGTCAGGGCGGGGTTGAGGGTCGCCGGCTGGTCGGCTGCCGCCGCGACGGGGCCGGGCGGGCTCGGGACGCCGAGGGCGACGCCCGGCGGAGCAGGGTCGACGAGGTCCGCCACCGTCGCGTTCCGGAAGTAGATCGCCTGCGGGGTCTTCGGCCCCTCGACGAAGGACACGCCGAGCGTCACGGCGCTCGTCGGATCGACCTGTCCCCCGATCTGCCAGTCGACGGCAGCCCGGTTGGAGGCCCCGGTCTTCGTCGCCTGAGCGACCGCGGCGGGCACGGTGAAGCTGTAGTGCAGCACCCGCTCCGACGGCGTGCCGGACGGCTGCCCGGACAGCACGAAGGAGCTGCTGGCGAGCACGTCGGTGAGCGTCGAGCCGTCGGGCAGGGTCAGATCGTCGGCAACCTCGAGGACGGTGGCGTTGTCAGGGCCCGTGTTGCGCACGACCACGTCGCCGTCGACGATCCACGTCACCGTCGGGGTGGGCGTGGCGGTGATCGTGAAGGCGATGGGCCCGGACTGCGCCGTCGCCAGCTGCAGGCTGGGCGGGGCCGCCGCCTTGGTCAGCCCCCACGAGTAGACCGTGACCTTGGTCACCCTGACGGTCTTGCAGATCTGGACCTGGTGTGAGGACTGGTCGTCGGGCACTGCGCCCAGGCCGCTCTGCTTCAGGCACCTGTCGAACTCCGGGAAGCCCGCCTTCGGCGCCGCGCCGGCCCAGCCCGCCGGGCCCGCGGCCAACGCGATGAAGGCGACCGCGCCCAGGGTCGCCAAGAGCCCTCTTCGCCTCATCGAGCAACCTCCGTCTCGCCCCGGGGTCACGCGTGGTGGACGCAACATTTACCACAGGGACACACGGAGGCGGACCGCGCCGTCGACGCGCGCGCTCGTTTTCCTTCTCCGGCGGAACGAGGGCCGCCGGGCGGGTCGCGGACCGCCCACGAACGTCTACCGGGTTCTGCCGGCTTCACACTCCTCGCGATGCAGCGTCCTCGGTCGCCCCGTTATTTCCAATAGCGGTGGCTCCCTGCGTCCCTGCCTCGCCGGTGTTCGCACGGCAGAACACCGGCCACGTCGGTGATTGGCCCGCTAGCGGGCCATCCCGGCGACCCGGGCGGTCGAGGGCTCCGAAGCGTCGACGAGGCCGTTGCGGTAGGCGAAGCGGGTCGCCTCGGTGCGGTTCGCGACGCCGAGCTTGCGGTAGATGTTCGAGAGGTGGAACTTGACGGTCTGGCCCGTGACGAAGAGCCGGCTGGCGATGTCCACGTTCGACAGCCCCTCGGCGACCAGGCGCAGGATGTCCAGCTCGCGGTCGCTCAGGCCGCCGGTGGGCGCGGCGGGGGCGGAGCTGGAGTGGCCGCCGCCGGCGCCGCGGGCGCGCGGGTGGTGGACCGAGCCCTCGATCACCTGCCGGATCGTCGACGGCAGGTCCAGCGGGTTGATCGACTTGAAGACGTAGCCGGACGCGCCGCGCCCCAGGGCGTCGTCGATGTGCGAGGCCTCCTCGGAGGCCGACAGGATGATCACGACCAGGTCCGGATACTGGCGACGCAGCTCGCTGAGCGTGGAGAGGCCGTCACGCTGCGGCATGCTGAGGTCGAGCATCACGACGTCGGGGTGCTCGCGCTCGACCAGCACGAGGGCCTCCTCGCCGTTGGAGGCCTCGCCGACGACCTTGATGTCGGGGGACCGTTCGAGGGCGCGCCGGATGCCGGCGAGCATGAGGCGATGATCGTCGGCGATGGCGACGCGAAGCGGCGTGGTGGTCATCTGGGGCCCTTTCCGACGAGGGGGCACTCGGCTGCTGGGAGCAGCCCGAATCGAGGTCGCACCCATCATCCGCCGCGCCCGCGTCCGCCGGCATCGCTCATTCGGGTGAAGCGACTGCCCCAAAAGGGTGATTCGCGCGATGGCCGGGCTGCGCGACGCCCGGGGGCCGCGCCCGCGGGCTGCCGCGCATTGCGGGCGACCTCCTGACCGGGGCACCCTGGCGCGGGGGCGCCGGGGTGCGGTTGGTCCTCCTGCTACGCGGGAGCGTTCGCCCGATAGAGCCGCCGCAGCACCGCGGGCAGGATGCCGCCGTGCTCGTAGTACTCGAGCTCGGTCTGCCCGTCGATCCGCGCCAGCACCTGAAAGCTGTTCTGGCCGCCGTCCTCGGCGACCGCCCTCACCGTCAGCGTCTGGCGCGGCTCCAGCTGGTCGAGGCCCGCGATGGCGAAGGTCTCGCGCCCGGTCAGGCCGAGCGCCGCGACGCTCTCGCCCGGGAGGAACTGCAGCGGCAGCACCCCCATGCCGACCAGGTTGCCGCGGTGGATGCGCTCGAACGACTCCGCGATCACGGCGCGGACGCCCAGCAGCTGGGTGCCCTTGGCGGCCCAGTCGCGGCTCGAGCCCGTGCCGTACTCCTTGCCCGCAAGGATCATCAACGGCGTCCCGGCCTCCTGGTAGCGCATCGAGGCCTCGTACACGCTCATGATCTCTCCGGAGGGCAGGTGCTCGGTCCAGTTGCCCTCCTTGCCGCCGGCCAGGGCGTTGCGCAGGCGGATGTTGCCGAAGGTGCCGCGCATCATGACCTCGTGGTTGCCGCGGCGGGAGCCGAAGCTGTTGAAGTCGCGCGGCTTGACGCCGTGGTCGGTGAGGTACCGGCCCGCCGGCGAGCTGGGCGGGATGTTGCCGGCGGGGGAGATGTGGTCCGTGGTGACCGAGTCGGCGAGCACGGCCAGCGCCCGCGCCCCCGCGATGTCGCCGATCGGCGCCGGATCCGGCGCGAGCCCCTCGAAGAAGGGCGGCAGGCGGACGTAGGTCGAGTCCGGGTCCCAGGCGAAGGTGCCGCCCTCCGGCACGGGCAGGGTGCGCCAGCGCTCGTCGCCCTCGAACACCTTGGCGTAGGTGTTCGAGAAGAGCTCCGGAGTGATGCTGAGGCCGACGGTCTCGCGCACCTCCTCCGCGCTCGGCCAGATCTCGCGCAGGAAGACCGGCTCGCCGTCGCTGCCCACGCCCACCGGCTCCACCTCGAAGTCGATGTCGACCCGGCCGGCCAGGCCGAACGCCACCACGAGCGGCGGCGAGGCGAGGAAGCTCGCCCGCACCTGGGGGTGGATGCGCCCCTCGAAGTTGCGGTTTCCCGACAGCACGGCCGCGGCGACGAGGCCGTTCTCGTCGATCGCCTGGGCGATCGGCTCCGCCAGCGGCCCGCTGTTCCCGATGCAGGTCGTGCAGCCGTAGCCCACGAGGTTGAACCCCAGCTCGTCCAGGTAGTCCATCAGCCCCGCCTGCTCCAGGTAGCCGGTGACGGCGCGGCTGCCGGGCGCGAAGCTGCTCTTCACCCAGGGCGGCGTCGTCAGCCCCCGCTGGACCGCCTTCTTGGCCAGCAGGCCTGCGCCCACCATCACCGTGGGGTTCGAGGTGTTGGTGCAGCTCGTGATGGCCGCGATCGCGACCGACCCGGTCGACATGGGGAAGCTCTCGCCCGCGACCGCGACCTGCTCGTAGGAGCCGCCGCCGCCGTTGGCCGTCAGGCCCTCGGGGAATGCGTCGCGGAAGGCGGTCTTGACCGCGCTCAGCAGCACCCGGTCCTGCGGCCGGCGCGGCCCGGCCAGGCTCGGCTCCACACTCCCGAGGTCGAGCTCCAGCGACTCGTCGAACTCGGGGTCTGGCGAGTCGTCCGTGCGGAAGAGCCCCTGCAGCTTCGCGTAGGTCTCCACCAGCTCCACCTGCTGCGGGCTGCGGCCGGTCATCGAGAGGTAGCGGAGGGTCTCGGCGTCGATCGGGAACATCGACGCGGTCGCCCCGTACTCCGGCGCCATGTTCGAGATGGTCGCCCGGTCGGCCAGCCCGAGGCTCGACAGGCCGGCCCCGTGGAACTCCACGAACTTGCCCACGACGCCGTGCTTGCGCAGCATCTCCGTGATCGCCAGCACGAGGTCGGTGGCGGTCGACCCCGGCGGCAGCTGTCCGGTCATCCTCATGCCGAGGACGACGGGCGTGGGCTGGGAGAGCGGCTGGCCCAGCAGGACCGCCTCCGCCTCGATGCCGCCCACCCCGAAGCCCAGCACGCCGAGGCCGTTGATCATTGTGGTGTGGGAGTCGGTGCCGACCAGCGTGTCCGGGAACGCCTGGAGCTCGCCGGCGACCTCGCGCGCGATCACCACCGAGGCGAGGAACTCCAGGTTCACCTGGTGGACGATGCCGGTGCCGGGGGGGACCACCTGGAAGTCCGCGAAGGCCTGCTGCGCCCAGCGCAGCAGCGCGTAGCGCTCGAGGTTGCGCTCGTACTCGAGCTCCACGTTCTGGGCGAACGAGTTCGCGGTGCCGAAGCGGTCGACCTGCACCGAGTGGTCGATGACCAGGTCGGCCGGCACGAGCGGGTTGATCAGGTCGGGGTCGCCGCCCAGCTGGGCCATCGCGTCGCGCATGGCGGCGAGGTCCACCACGCACGGGACGCCGGTGAAGTCCTGGAGGATCACCCGCGCCGGCAGGTAGGGCACCTCGGAGGTGGCGCCCGACCCCGGGCGCCAGTCCGCGAGGGCGCGGACGTCGTCCTCGGTGGCGAACTCGCTGCCGGCGTGGCGCAGCACGTTCTCCAGCAGCACCTTGACCGTGTAGGGCAGGCGGGCCAGGTCGGCGCCGACGGCGTCGAGGCGGAAGATGGTGTGGGCGCGTCCGCCGGCCGTGAGCCGGTCGCGCGCCCCAAGCGGGTCTGAGCTCACGGAGATCTCCTGTCCCCTCGCTGTGCGCGGTTGTCTGCAGCTAAGGCTACCGAAGGCCGGTGTCCCGATCGTCCGCCGTGCGGGCGTCCGGCGGCCGCCGTTCGCTACCGTCACGAGGGGGGAGCGGCGTCGACGGGAGGGGTGCAGGGTGGACGTGACCGAGGACACGTTCAGCGCGGAGGTGCTCGAGCGCTCGCACGAGACTCCGGTCGTGGTGGACTTCTGGGCGCCCTGGTGCGCGCCCTGTCGGCAGCTGGCCCCGATCCTCGAGCGGGCGGTCGAGGACGCCGGCGGACGGGTCGAGCTGGTCAAGGTCGACATCGACCAGAACCCCCGGCTCGCGCAGCAGTTCCGGATCTCCAGCATCCCGGCCGTCAAGGCGTTCCGCGACGGCGAGGTCGTGGGCGAGTTCGTCGGCCTCCAGCGCCCGCCGGCGATCGAGGCGTTCATCGCCGGGCTGCTCCCGTCGCAGGCCGACCGCCTCGTGGCCGCCGGCGACGAGTCGTCGCTGCGCGAGGCGATCGCCGCCGACCCGGGGCACGTGGGCGCGCGCGTCGCGCTCGGCCGGCTGCTCATGGGCGAGGGCCGCACGGACGAGGTCGGGGAGGTCGTCTCACCGGTCCAGTTCGATCCCGCCGCCGCCGGGCTGCTCGCCCGCCTGCGGCTGGCGGCCACGGACAACCCGGACGTCGCCGCCGGCCTGGCTGCCCTCGAGCGCGGCGACCGGGAGGCGGCCCTGACCCACCTCCTCGACGCGATCGCCACCGCGAGCGGGGACCTCCGCGAGGACCTCCGCGCCACGATCGTGGGGATCTTCGAGGAGCTCGGGGACCAGCACCCCCTGGCAGTGCGCTTCCGCCGCCGTCTGGCCCGAACGCTGTATTAGGCAAGAGCGCCCGGGCCGGCGGGACACGGGCCGTCGGTGATCGACCAGGACGGCCGCAAGGCCCACGCGCGGGCGCTCTTCTCCGGGCTCGCCGACGGCTACGAGCGCCGGGCCGCGGTGCTGAGCCTGGGCCAGGACCCGCGCTGGAAGCGGTTCCTGGTCGACCGGGTCCCGGTCGGCCCCGGCGCGCACGTCCTCGACGTCGCCACCGGGACCGGCGCCGTGGCCGCCGGCCTCGTGACCCGGCACGGGTGCCGGGTCACCGCGCTCGATCAGAGCCCCGAGATGCTCGCCGCGGCGCGGCAGCGGCTGCGGGCGGCGGGGGTGGAGGACCGGGTCGCCCTCGTGGAGGGCGAGGCCGAGCGGCTCCCCTTCCCGGACGCCAGCTTCGACGGCCTGACGGTGACCTACCTGCTGCGCTACGTGGACGACCCGGCCGCGACGCTGCGTGAGCTCGCGCGGGTGCTGCGCCCGGGCGCGCCGCTCGCGAGCCTCGAGTTCGGCGTGCCGCCCTCTGCCGGGCTGCGCGCGCTCTGGCGCTGCTACACCGGCGCGCTGCTGCCGGCCGCCGGGCTCCTCGCCTCGCCGGCCTGGGCGCGCGCCGGGCGCTTCCTGCACGGCAGCATCCCGGAGTTCTACCGCAGCCATCCCCTCCCCGAGCTGCTCGGCCTCTACCGCGCCGCCGGCCTCGAGGGCGTCGCCTTCAGGCGCCTGAGCCTGGGCGGCGGGGTCGTCATCTGGGGGGTCAGGAGCCGTTGACCAGGCGGCGCGAGGAGGGCGCGCCGGCCCCGTACCCGATCGCCACCGAGCGCGTGGTGGCCGAGGTGCGCCGGGACCGCGAGCGTCCGGGCGGCCGGCTGCTGCTGATGGACGGCGTCGAGGCGGCGCACGTCGACGTCGACGACCCCACCCACCTGGAGTTCGAGTACCTCCGGCACCTCGTCAGGCTGATCGACATCGCCCATCCCCGGCGCCTCCCGCTCCAGGCGCTGCACCTCGGCGGCGGCCCCTGCACGCTGGCGCGCTACCTCCAGGCCACACGGCGCGAGGTGCACTCGGTCGTCCTGGAGCACGATCCGGGCGTGATCGACGTCGCGCGCCGCTGGATGGGGCTTCGCACCTCGCCGCGGCTGGAGGTGCGGATCGGGGACGCGCGGGCCCTGGTGGCTGCAGTGCCCGCAGGCTGGGCGGACCTGCTGGTGGTCGACGTGTTCGACGGCATCCAGGTGCCCCACCACGTCACCACGCTCGAGTTCCTCGAGGAGTCGCGGCGCGCGCTGCGCCCGGACGGGCTGCACGTGGTGAACCTCATCGACATCGCTCCGCTCGGCCTGGCCGCCGCGCTCGCCGCCACGCTGCTGGCGCGCTTCGCGGCGGTCGTCCTGATGACCAGCCGTCGGGTGCTGGAGGAGGGGGCGTCGGGCAACCTGGTGCTGGCCGCGGCCGACCGGGCGCCCGACCTCGATCTGCTGACCCGCCTGGTGCCGCGCGACCCGAGCGGATGGCGGGTGCTGCGCGGGCGTGCGCTCCAGCGGCTTGCCGACGGCGCCCCCATCCTGCGCGACGACGAGCCGCCGACGCACGCGCTGGCGGCGCTCGCGCCGCTCTGGGGGAGGACCGGCTCGCGCCGGGCCGCCGCGGCTGCCGCCCAGCCGACCCGAGGTCGGTAGGGACCCCGGGTACGCCGGCCTCGGCGGCCGGGCAGATTTCTTTGCGATCGCTCCGACTCCAGGGGCCCGTTCCCGTTGTCGAAGAAGGAGCATGGCGACAGTCGCCCCTACCCTTCCTCGGCTCGGGATGCCGGCTGCGCTGGCCGGCGTCCAGTCCGACGCTGCCCTCGCGCGGCTGGTCGGCCTGGGCGACCAGCGCGCCTTCGAGGTCCTCTACCAGCGCTATCGGGACCAGCTCCACCGCTACTGCGCGTCCCAGCTGCGCCACCGCGAGGACTCCGAGGAGGCCCTCCAGGCGACCATGTTCAACGCCTACCGGTGGCTCTCGACCGGCGTGCGGGACCTGCAGGTGCGGCCGTGGCTCTACCGGATCGCCTACAACGAGTGCATCAACGTGCTGCGCCGGCGCCGGGAGCACGAGCCGCTCTCCTCCGCCGAGCTCCCCGACGGGGTCGAGGTGGGGGAGCGCGCGGAGCTGAAGGAAGGGCTTCGCCAGCTCTGGGCCGACCTCGACGCGCTCCCCCTCCCGCAGCGCTCGGCCCTCGTGCTGCGCGAGCTCAGCGGGCTGACCCACGATGAGATCGGCCGCTGCATCGACGCCCCGGCGGGGGTGGCAAAGCAGCTGATCTACGAGGCGCGCCAATCGCTCCAGGAGTTCGGCGAGGGCCGCGAGCTGGCCTGCGCCGACGTGCGCAGGCGGCTCTCGGACGGCGACGGCCGGGTGCTGAAGGCGCGCAAGCTGGGCGCCCACCTCCGCGCCTGCTCCGGCTGCCGCCAGTTCAGAACCTCGCTGCGGGCGCGCAAGCGGAAGCTGGTGGCGCTGTTCCCGCCGCTCCCGCTGATCGCCGGCGAGCGGATCCTGGTCGCGATCCTCGGCTCCGGAGGCTCGGGCGGAGCGGTCGCCGGCGGTGCGGCGCTCGTCGGCGGGGCGCCGGCGGGCGTGGCGGCCATCGTGCTGAAGGCTGCACCGATCGGCGCGATCGCCCTGATCGGCGGCGCCGGGGTCCCGGCCGCGCTCGAGGACCGCCCGCCGCCGCTGCGGCCGCCGGCCGTCGCCTCGTATACCGCCAGCCGTCCGTCGCCGCTCCACCAGGGGACCGTGGTGGTGGCGCGCCGCCTGGAGATCGGGCTGGCGGCGCCGGCCGCCGTCCGGCGGACGTCCACCTCGCCGCCCGAGCCGGCCGGCTCGCCCCCCGGCGCACAGGCCGCCGATCCGGCCGCCGCCGGCGGCATCCCGCCCGCGCCGGCCGGGGCGGCTCCGCCGCCACCGGTTCCCGCGCCGTCGCAGGCGCCGCCGCCGCCCGCCCCGGCGCCCGCGGTGGCCGCCGAGGTCCAGCCCTCGCTCGCCGAGCAGCTTCAGACCCTGCTCACGAACGTCGCCGCGCTCCGGGGCACGAACGTCACGTGGACGGGGCAGTCCGGCATCACGACGGTCAACGCGGCCTCCAGCTGGGACGCCGCGCTCGCCAGCGCCGCGCAGCGCATGGCCGCCCAGCAGGCCGCCTGGGCGAAGCTCGCGGCGGCCGCGCGCGCCGGAAGCGGCTCCACCTCACCGACGAGCAGTCCGTCGCCGCCGTCGACGACGGCGCCCCCGTCGTCGTGGGGCTCCACGGACTGGACCAGGATGATGGACTGGACCACCTGGGCGGGGACGGGCTCGTCGAAACCGAGCGCTCCGAGCAACCCTCCGCCGGCGCCCGCGACGCCGCCGCCTTCCAGCCCGACGAGCCCGCCGAGCGCCGGGCCCCCGCCCCCGCCGCCGCCGTCGAGCCCCCCGAGCGAGCCGAGCGCACAGCCGCCTCCGCCTCCGTCCTCGAGCCCGTCGAGCCCGCCGAGCGCCGAGGCTCCGCCCCCGCCGCCGCCGAGCCCCTCGAGCGAGCCGGGCGCCGAGCCGCCACCCCCGCCCCCACCGTCCAGCCCGCCGAGCGAGCCCCCGCCGCCGCCTCCGCCGCCGAGCGACCCGAGCGCCCAGCCCCCTCCGCCCCCTCCGCCCCCTCCGCCGGACTGGAGCCAGCCGAGCTACTGGAGCACGCCGGTTCCGGCCTGGCCATGACGAGGGGCTCGGCGACCGCGGGCGCGGGCGCCGGGAAGAAAGTGCGGCGATAGATCCGACCGGGGGCCACGGGCCCCGTTAGGGCTCACGACGGTCGGTGCGCCCGATGCGGGCGAGCGCAGCTCCCGGTCTCATCCCCAGAGGCCGACGCATTCCGCGCCGACCGTCACCAGCACCGAAGGACCAACCCCGGCGT
>JAWVEW010000064.1:0-4542 GCA_033856495.1 Miltoncostaeaceae bacterium
ATGCGGGCGAAGCCGTCCTTGGTGGCGTCGAGGGCTTCGGGCAGTGTGCTCACGTCGGTGGTGCGGTCGTCGCGCCGGCGGGTCGCGTCGTCGAGCAGGCCGCGCTGGATGTCCACGAGCAGCTCCCCCACCCGACCGGCGGCCGCTGCCACGGGCGTCGACACCTTCTCACCCCGGTCCCGGCGGACGAGCGTCACCTTGCCCTCCGCGAGGTCGCGCGGGCCGACCTCGACCCGCACCGGCACGCCCTTCAGCTCCCAGTCGATCGCGCGACGGCCGAACGAGACGTCCGCCCGGGCGTCCAGCTCGGCCCGCAGCCCGGCGGCGCGCAGGTCCGCGGCGAGCGCGGCGGCGGCCTCCTCCGCTCCTTCCCCGGCGCGCACCACCAGGACGACGACCTGGATCGGGGCGAGCCGGGGCGGCACCCGCAGGCCGGCGTCGTCGCCGTGGGCCATGATCAGCGCGCCCACCAGCCGGGTGGACGCCCCCCAGGACGTGGTCCACACGTGCTCGAGCTCCCCGCGCTCGTTCAGGTAGCGGGTCTCGAAGGCGCGGGCGAAGTTCTGGCCCAGCTCGTGGCTCGTCGCCATCTGGAGGGCCTTTCCGTCGCGCATCATGCCCTCGCAGGTCATCGTGTTGACCGCGCCCGCGAAGCGCTCCCGGGCCGTCTTGCGCCCCGCCACGATCGGGACCGCCAGGACGTGGACCATGAAGTCCTCGTACACCTCGTGGAGGATCCGCTCGGCGTACCGGCGCGCGTCGTCCTCGGTCGCGTGCGCGGTGTGCCCCTCCTGCCAGAGGAACTCGGTGGTGCGCAGGAACGCCCTCGGGCGCAGCTCCCAGCGGACCACGTTGGCCCACTGGTTGATGAGCAGCGGCAGGTCGCGATAGCTCTGGATCCACTTGCTGAAGTACTCGTTGATCACCGTCTCGCTGGTCGGGCGGATGACCACCGGCTCCTCCAGCTGCTTCCCGCCCGCGTGCGTGACGACCGCCAGCTCCGGGCTGAAGCCCTCCACGTGCTCGGCCTCCCGGCGCAGGTAGGACTCCGGGATCAGCAGCGGGAAGTAGGCGTTCCGGGCGCCCGCCGCCGCGATGCGCTCGTCAAGCTCGCGCTGCATCCGCTCCCACAGCGAGTAGCCGTAGGGCCGGATCACCATCGTCCCACGCACCGGGCCGCTCTCGGCCAGCTCCGCCCTGGCCAGGATGTCCTGGTACCAGCGCGGGAAGTCCTCCGACTGCGGGGTGAGGATCGGGGCCTTGGCCATGCGACCGCGCATCGTACTGGCCGGAGGCGAGAGCGGGGCCGAATGCGGCCCCGCCGTCCCCGCTGCAGCCCGGCAGGCCCCGCGGGCCGGCCGGGCCTCCCCCTACGTCAGGCCGAGCGCTTCAGGCTCGTTCCCGAGCGGCGGGACCGACGCGCGAGCGACGCGGCGATGCCGATCACGAGGGCGGCGAGGACGATGAACAGCGCGAGCCAGGCGGCGATCTTGATGACTCCGACGATGCCGAAGATCAGCAGGGCGATGGCGAGGATCAACACGAGGGTGAGCATGGGCGGGCCTCCGATCGTGAGTGCCCCAAGGGTGTGGCCGCTGCCGGTCCTCCCGAAACCTCTGAGAACCGTACGTGGTCGGCGCAGACCCGCCGCCCCCGATCAGAGGACCCGGGACCGCCAGAGCAGCGCGGCCAGGATCACGCTCAGCAGCGACACGACCAGCCCGACCAGCCAGTACGCCACGTCCTGCGTGCCGAGCACCGCCGCCACCGCGGTCGAGATGCCGACGATGCCCGCGGTCGCGACCACCCGGACGAGGACCGACTCCGCGTGACGGCGGACCGGCCGCGGCGAGAGGAATCCGGTCTCGGGCTCGGCGGCGGCCGCCCCGGCCGGCGCGGCCTCGGCCGGCACCGGCTCGGCCGCCGGCGCGGCGCGCCGCTGCGCGGCCGCCGGCTCGTCGCGATCCGGGAAGTCGAACTCGGGGACCGGCGGGTCCTCAGCCATCGCCGGCGCTCTCACCGGCCGGCGCGACATGGGCCCCCGCGGCGCGGTTGCGCGCGAGGCGTCCGATCAGGAGGCAGCCTGACCAACCCCGTTGCGGCGGGTGGACCCGTCGGCGGGGACGCGCTCCGTCCTGAGCGGCATCTCCTCGAGGCGGGCCGATGCCGCGCGCCGCGCCTCCCGGCGCCTGCGTTCGACGGCACGAGCCTCCCTGCGGCGCGGCCAGCGCCAACTCATGACCTCCGCCTCGTCGCCTCCCCGCTTCGTGAGGAGCCGGGCGACAAGGTACCCGCCCACGGCCAGCGCGAGGACGACGAGCATCTCCCCCACGCCGATCGCCCAGGCGAGGCCCAGCCACGCTCCGGCCAGAATGCCAATGAACCGTGGATTGATCACAGCCCCCCTCGATGAGAGCTCATCGGACCGCGCGAGCCGGGATCGGCCGCGCCATGAGCTTCTACCCAGTTCGCGGCGCGAGGAATCCCCCCGTGTGCGGGACGAACAGCCTCGAGGCCCGGTCAGCCCCGGCCGGCGACCGCGATCCGGATGAGGGCGCCCTCGCGAGGGCGCAGGAGCCAGACGACCCCCGGGCCCACCGCCAGGCGATCGGCCTGGACGGCCGCCTCGCCGAGGGCCAGCGATCGGCCGCGCACGCGGCCGCTGCGCGGGTCCAGCGCCAGCAGCCGCTCGGCGACGGTCCCGCCGCGCCGGGCCCGCTCGAGCGCCCAGGTGCTCGCCGCCGCGGGCGCGAGCACCAGGCTCGGCGACCCGGAGCCCGAGCGGTACAGCGTCCGACCGGGCGCCGGCCAGGCGCTGGCGACCCTGCCGCCCTCGACCGACCAGGCGGCGCCGGCGCTGACGGGGACGATCGCGGCGCCGGCAGCGAGCGATCGCGCGCGCCTGACGGCGCCGGTGGCGGCGTCCGCGCGCGCCAGAACGGTCCCCGCGCCGTGCTGGCGGGGCCCCCACAGCCAGAGCGTCGACCCGACGAGCCGCACGCTCCGCGCCTGCCCCCCGGGCAGCAGCGCGCGCCGGCCGTCGGGCGCCCCCGTGGCAGGATCGATGCCGAGCGCGACCTGGCGGCTGCACGCGGTGGCCGGCGTCGGCTCGGGCAGGCAGACGCCGCCGACCCAGACCCCGCCCGGGCCCGCGGTCACGCTGAGGCCGGATGCCGGCAGCTGACGCGCCGGGCCGACGTCGCCGCTCACCGGATCGATCCGGACCAGCTCGCCGCCGGCGCGGACCACCCACACGGCGCCCGCGCCGGCGGCGATCGCGGTGGGGCTGTCGCCGACGATGACGAGGCGGCCGAGGGGCCGGCCGGTGGCGGGATCGAGCCTGCGGACGGTGCCCGTATCCCCGTCGTCCCCCAGCACCCACAGCGCGCCCGCGCCTGCGGCCACCGCGGATGGCCCGGTCCCCACGGACAGGCGTCTCCGGCCCGGCCGCGTCACGCGGACCGTGACCGCGCCGCTCGCCCGGGTCTGGCCGTTCGGTCCGCCGACGCGCGCCCTCAGCCGCTCGACGCCCGGCTGGAGCAGCCGCACCGGAACCTCCGCCGTCGTCACGGCGGCGACGCGGATGGTGGCGAGGCGCACCCACGCGCCCCGGACGAGGTGCTCGACCGTGACCGGCAGGTCCGCCCCGGGCTCGTCCAGCGTCGCCCGCAGGCGGGCGAGCGCCCCGGCCGGCGAGGCGGCAGGGGCCGCGAGCGCGGACACCCGGGGCGTCGGCAGCGTGAGGTGGCTTCCCGTCCGGCTCGTGAGCTCCCCGATCGTGACGTCGCCCAACTCCGTCCAGGCGGCGACCGCGTTCCCCGCCGCGTCGACGCCCACGGCCGGCACGACGAAGCCGCGCACCGGCGCGAAGCCGATGGGCTCCAGACCGCCCCAGCCGCCGCCGGCAGGTCGCGCGATCGCGCGCGGCGGCCGTCCGCCCCCGCCTCCCAGGACGATCTGGGCCACGCCGTTCGGAGCCAGCGCGAAGTCCACGGAAGGCGTGGTGCCCGCGGTGTCGGGGACCGTCTGCGCCGCCTCCCAGGTCGCGCCCGCGACGCGGCTCGCGAAGCGGACCGCTCCGGCCCGATCCCTCCACACCAGGATCGCCTGTCCCGCGCCGCCCACCGCCAGCGGCGGTGGGTCGTGACCTGCGGCCGCGGCGGGGCCAAGGTCGGTCGGCCCCTGCCACGTGTCCTCGGACGCCGGCAGATCCGACGTCCGCAGCGAGCGCCCGGTCCCGGTCCAGTGACGCCACGCCGCCACCGCGTTCCCCGCGGCGTCGACGCCGGCGGCCGGACGCTCGCCGCAGGCGTCGGCGGGCTCCAGGGCCTGCGGGGGCTGCCAGTCGCCCCCGGCCGGGCGACGGGCGGCCCACGGACGGCAGTCGCCGGCGGCCCAGACCGCCACGACGTCGCCGCGCGGTCCCACCGCGAGGTCGGGGACGCTCGCCCGCAGGGACCCGGAAAGCCGGGCGGGCGGGCTCCAGCCGCCGTCGGCGGGCCGGGTCGCCGCCCGGATCGCGAGGTCGCCGTCGCTCCAGAG
>JAWVEW010000065.1:0-5324 GCA_033856495.1 Miltoncostaeaceae bacterium
CTCGCGCGCGATGGCGAGGGCGATCGGGGCGAGGAGGATCCCCGTCGTGCCCACGGCGGACATGCGGTAGAGCGGGCCGCCGAAATGCGACCCCGGGACGAAGCCGGGCATGAGCGGGAAGGTCCGACGAGCCGGGACGAAGACGTCCTCCAGCACGACGTCGTTGCTGTCGGTGCCGCGCATTCCGAGCGAGTACCAGGTGTCCACGATGTCCGCCTCCGCGGCGCGGACGATTGCCCCGATGGCTCCCTCCCCGACGACGGCGGTCAGGAACAACCAGTCGGCGTCGTGGATCGTGCTCGCGAGCGGTCGCCGGCCCGTGAGCCGGTACCCGCCGTCCACCGCAACGCCTGCGAGGGGGGGATGGAATGCGGCGGCCATCAGGGTGTCCGGGTCGGCCCCGTAGATCTCCTCGACGCCCTCCTCCGGCAACCGCGCCGCCCACCAGTCGCCGGTGTTGCCGGCCTGGAGCACCCACCCGGCCGCCGGGTCGTGACGCGAGACGGCCTCGGTCGCCCACGCGAAGGTGACCGGATCGACCTCCAGCCCGCCGAGCGAGCGGGGCAGGAACATCCGGAAGAGCCCGGCCCCGCGCAGCGCCTCCATGACCGGCGCCGCGAGCCGCCGCCCGGTCTCGGCCTCGCTCGCGTGCTCGCGGATGATCGGACCGATCTCCGCCACCGCGTCCAGCAGCGTCTCCGTGGTGCGCGTGCTCATCGCCCCTCCGTCCCCGCGGCCGCGCCCGCTGTCGGGCGACATCGCCTGCGTGCAGGGTCGGGCCCGCGGGAGGATTCGTTACGCGGCCAGGATCGCGTCCCCGCCGGTTCCCCACGGCCAGTGCACGCGCTACGGTCGGCCCGTGGCGAAGGGCGACGACGACGTCGAGGTCATCGAGGTCGACGGGCGTGAGCTCGCGATCAGCCACCCCGGCAAGGTCTTCTTCCCGGAGCGGGGCGAGACCAAGCTGGACCTCGTGCGCTACTACGAGGCCGTCCGGGAGCCGTTGCTGGCGGCGATGGGCGGCCGGCCGGTGCTGCTGCAGCGCTTCCCCGACGGGGCGGCCGGCAAGTCCTTCTTCCAGAAGCGGGTGGCGCCGACGAAGGCAGCGCCGTGGATCACGACCACGGTCGTGTCGACGCCGAACGGGACGACCTCGGACGCGCTCGTGGCGGTCGACCTCGCCCACGTCCTGTGGGCGGTCAACATGGGCTGCCTCGGCTTCCACGTGTGGCCGAGCACCGCGGCGGATCCGGCCCACGCCGACGAGCTGCGCCTGGACCTCGATCCCAGCCCCGGCTGCACCTTCCCGATGATCCGGGAGGCCGCGTCGGAGGTGAGGGCGCTGCTCGACGAGGTCGGGGTCGGCGGCCATCCGAAGACGACCGGCAACCGGGGCATCCACGTCTACGTGCGGCTCGAGCCGCGCTGGGACGGCTACCAGGTGCGCTCGGCCGCGGTGGCCGTGGCCCGGGAGCTGGAGCGCCGGCGCCCCGACATCATCACCGCGGCCTGGTGGAAGGAGGAGCGCGGGCCGCGCGTGTTCGTCGACTTCAACCAGAACGCCCCGCACAAGACCGTTTTCGGGGCCTGGTGCGTGCGCGCCAGCCCGCACGCGCAGGTGTCGGCGCCGTTCGACTGGTCCGAGCTCGATGCGATCGAGCCGCGCGAGCTGACGATGGCGAGCGTGCCGGCGCGCGTCGCGGAGCGAGGCGACCCGTGGGCCAGGATGTCCGAGCAGCGCCAGTCGCTGGAGCCGCTGCTCGAGATGCACGAGCGGGACATGGCCGCCGGCCTTCAGGACGCGCCCTGGCCCCCGGTCTACCCGAAGATGCCGAACGAGCCGCCCCGCGTCGCACCCAGCCGGGCGCGGAAGACGGACGCCTGAGGGCCGCGTCGCGTCGCGCCGCCGCCCGGATTCCCTCGCCGCCACTACACAGCATGCGGTAAGGCGGCGCCCTGAAGATACATACGCCGGCGGCCGCTGAATGGTAAGACTCCACGATGTGTGACCGCTGTTCGGCGCCTACGCTGCACATCGACAACGCTGATCACGCCTCGTGAACGACGACGGCGAGAGCGTCCAGCACGGATCTCTGGAGGATCACGATGAGCAGCACCTACCTGACTTACGTCCGCCGCTCGAATGGCGACCCGACGGCGCGCAGGGTGCGCCTGACGCCGGACGTGGTCACGGCGCTTCGCGGCTGACCGGCGTTCGATCGCGCCCCGAGCGGAGGACGAGAGAGCGACAGGGCGCGGCACGGGCGTATGGCCGCGGCGCCATTACCGGCCCGGCAGCGTTGGCGCTGCCGGGCCATGGCACCGCCGGGTTGACGTAGAAGGCCGGCTCTTGGCTGCGCAGTCGCCGGGCGTATGCTCCTTTCGCTTGGCGTCCTCGAGGGGGGGCGGGTCTCGATGGGGAACATGGCCCGGTCGGGGAGCTGAGGTGCCGCGTTCCCCCTCAGCGGCGGAGGCCCCGGGCCCCGGGCCACGACGCCGCCGGCTCCTCGCTCGGGGCATCGTCGGGCGTCGGGCGGAGCTCGTCGAGCTGGGGGAGCTGCTCGAGCCGACGGCCGGAACGACGCGCGTCGTCGAGGTGGTGGGCGAGGCCGGCATCGGGAAGACGCGAACCGCCCGGGCAGCGGCCGACCTGGCGCGCGCGCGGGGGCGACTGCTGCTCGAGGGCCGCGCCCGGCCGACGGATGCGGCGCTGCCCCTCGGTGTGTTCCAGGACGCGCTGCGCGCCGCGCGGCGCACCGGCCCGGACGCCCCGCCGCCCGCGGATGCCCTTGCCGCGGCGTTCCCGTCCCGGCTCCTGCCCGAGCTCGGCGGGAAGCCGGACGACATGGAAGGCGGGCGGGCGCCGCTGTTCGAGGCGGCCTGCTCCTATCTCAACTCCCTCGCCGAGCCGTCGGGCTTGCTGCTCGTCCTCGAGGACCTGCACTGGGCCGACCCCTCGAGCCATGCGCTCGTCCGCTACCTGGCCGAGGCCGCGCGTCGGGACCGCCTGCTCCTGCTCGTGACCTACCGCTCGGACGAGGTGGGCGCCGGGACCAGCCTCGCCGAGTTGCGCCGGGAGCTGCGAAGGGAGCGGCTCGGGGTGGAGATCCTCCTCGCTCCGCTCACCGGGCCCGCCGTCGGCGAGATGCTCGAGAGCATGTTGGACACGCCTGCGGACCCGCTCACCGTGGAGATCCTGCACCGGGTCAGCGGGGGCAACCCGTTCCTGGTCGAGGAGTTCGCTCGCGAAGCCGTGGAGGCGGGCCAGCTCGACCCGGAAACCGGTCGGTGGGTGGGCGGGGATCGGGTGGGCCTGCCGGCGAGCGTGAGCGAGATGCTCCTCGCCCGCGTGCACCGACTCCCCGTCGCCGACCAGGAGCTCCTTCGCTGGGCGAGCGTGATCGGCGAGCGCCTCGAGACCCCCCTTCTCGCGGCCGCCAGCGGCCTGTCCGAGGACGGGCTCGTGGGGGCGCTCGCCCGGCTCTCCGACGCGGGGCTCGTGGTCGAGGACCCGACCGACCCGAGGGGTCTGCGCTTCGGCTTCCGGCATGCCCTGACGCGCGAGGCGGTGCTCGCGCAGCTGCTGACGGCCGAGCGGCGGCGTCGGCACGCGCGTGTGCTCGAGGCGGCCGAGGCGCTGTACGAGCGCACACCGGACGCGCCGCTCGAGGTTCTGGCCCACCATGCCCTGGCCGCCGGTGAGCGGGAGAAGGGCTTCACGTATTCCGCGCGCGCCGCGCGACGCTCGATCGAGCTCTGCGGCTACGCCGAGGCCGAGACGCACCTCCGACGGGCGCTTGAGCTGTGGGCCCCGGCGGATGGCGCCGAGCTGCGCGCCGGGCTTCTGCTCGACCTCGGACGGCTGCTCGGGCGCGTGAAGCTCGACCGCGGGGCCGGCGACGTGCTTCAGGAGGCGCGTCGTCAGTTCATCGCCTGCGGCGACCGGGTGCGAGCCGCCCTGGCCCTGGCGGCGCATGCCAGCAGCAGGGTGCACGTCGGCGACCGAGCGGGCGTCCTGAGCGACCTGCGCACCGCCTGGTCCGAGCTGCGCGACGACGATTCCCTGGACCCGCGTCTCGAGGTGCTGCCGCTGCTGGCGGACGCGCTCCAGCGGGCGGGGAGCCTCCGTGCGGCCGCGGATACCGCACGGGAGGGGCTCCGTCTGGTGCCCGCGACCCCCAACCGGTCCCAGTCGGTGTCCAAGGACCGCCTCCTGATCGCGCTCGGCGTGGCCACCTGGCTGGGCGGCGATCCGGCGGGCGGGCGCGCCGCCCTGATGGAGGCCTGGGAGGTCGCCGGAACGCACGGAGATCACCTGGGGGCGGCGCGCGCCTGCTTCGAGCTCGCCTGCTCACATCTCAACGGGCTGGCGGTCGAGGCCGCGCGCTGGGCCGACCAGGGACTTGCGCTGGCGCGCGAGCGCGAGGTGCATCTGTCGCAGACCTGGCTGTATGGGGTTCGCTCGCTCGTCCACGTGAAGGCCGGCGAGTGGGATGCGGCCGAGCGTCTGCTCGACGCGGCCGAGCGGGAGCTCTCCCACCTCGGCTCCGACCCGATGTCACGGCTCGGCTTCCAGTGGGTGCGCGGCGAGCGCTGGCTGGGGCTGGGCGCGGTGCGCGAGGCGCTCGAGGTGATCGAGGGCGCGGTGGAGGAAGCCGACGCGCTCGGAGACCTGCAGCTGACCTCCTGGGTCCGGCTCGGCCTCGCTCGCGCACGGCTGGCAGGGGGCGACGTCGTCCGCGCGGGCGAGGCGCTCGCGCCCGCCATCGCAGCCTGGCAGAGCGCTCCGGAGGGCAGCCTGCCGCCGATGCCCTCACTGATCCTGGCCGGGCTCGAGATCGCCGCGACGGGCAGCGACGCGAGCCGCGCACGGGAGTTGGCGGCCGAGCTCGAGCTCCAGGTGCGCGGCCCGCGGGCCCGATATGCGCGCGCCCTCGTCGAGGCGGCGAGCGGACGAAGCCCCGACCCCGGCGCGGTCGAGGCGGCGGCCCGCGAGGTCGAGGACTCGGGGTGGCGGGGCGAGGCCGCGCGCATGCGGCTCGTCGCCTCCCAGGCGCTGGCCAGGTCCCCGGCCGCCCGCGAGGAGGCGATCGCCTGCGCCCGGGCGGCCCTGGAGTCCTTCCGGCGGCTGGAGTCGGAGGGGTGCTGCCGGGCCGCCGAGGGGGTGCTGCGCGCTCTCGGGGTGCGCCCGGCGAGCCCGCGAAGCGCGGCTGGAGAGCATGGCCTGACCCCGCGCGAGCTCGAGGTCCTCAGCCTGCTGTGCGAGGGCCTGTCGAACCGCCGGATCGCGGAGCGCCTCGTGATCAGCGAGAGCACCGCGGTCC
>JAWVEW010000066.1:0-3334 GCA_033856495.1 Miltoncostaeaceae bacterium
ACGGTGGGCGAGGTGTGCGGGGTGCTGCGCGAGGAGTACGGCGAGTACGACCGCCTGCTGGCGGCGCGGGGGTAGGGGGGTGAGCGTCGAGGGGAAGCGGCAGCGCCTGCTGGCCCTGCGCGAGGAGGCGCTCAACGCCGGCAGCGACGCCGCGGTCGAGCGTCAGCACGCCAAGGGCAAGCTCACCGCCCGCGAGCGCCTGGAGCTGCTGCTCGACCCGGGCTCCTTCACGGAGCTCGACATGTTCACCCGCCACCGCGCGCATGGGTTCGGGATCGAGAACGACCGCCCCTGGGGCGACGGCGTCGTGACCGGCCACGGCACCATCGACGGCCGCCGCGTGTACGTCTTCAGCCAGGACTTCACGGTCTTCGGCGGCAGCCTCGGCGAGGTGTTCGCGGAGAAGGTCGTCAAGGTGATGGACCTGGCGATGAAGATGGGGTGCCCGATCATCGGGCTCAACGACTCCGGCGGCGCGCGCATCCAGGAGGGCGTCGTCAGCCTCGCCGGCTACGCCGACATCTTCTTCCGCAACGCCCGCGCCAGCGGCGTGATCCCCCAGATCTCGGCGGTCATGGGGCCGTGCGCCGGCGGCGCCGTCTACAGCCCGGCGATGACGGACTTCATCTTCATGGTGAAGCGCACGAGCCACATGTTCATCACCGGCCCCGAGGTCATCAAGACCGTCACCGGCGAGGACGTCACGATGGAGGACCTCGGCGGGGCGGTGAGCCACGCCACGCGCTCGGGCGTGTGCCACTTCGCCACCGAGGGCGAGGAGGAGTGCCTCGAGCAGATCCGGGCGCTCATGTCCTACCTGCCCGCCAACAACCTCGAGACCCCCCCGTACCGCGCGCCCCAGGACGATCCCGAGCGCCAGGAGGCCGAGCTCTCGACCATCATCCCGGACGCGCCGACCAAGCCCTACGACATGGCGCGGGTGGTGCGCCTGGTGGTCGACGACGGCGAGTTCTTCGAGGTGGCGCCGCTGTACGCCCGGAACATCATCATCGGCCTCGCGCGGCTCAACGGACATGTCGTGGGCGTCGTCGGCAACCAGCCGAAGGCGATCGCCGGCGTCCTCGACATCGACGCGTCGATCAAGGGTGCGCGCTTCGTGCGCTTCTGCGACGCCTTCAACATCCCGCTGGTGACCTTCGTCGACGTGCCCGGGTTCCTGCCCGGAACCACCCAGGAGTACGGCGGGATCATCCTGCACGGCGCGAAGCTCCTGTACGCCTACTGCGAGGCGACAGTGCCGAAGCTCACGGTCATCACCCGGAAGGCCTACGGCGGCGCCTACGACGTGATGAGCTCGAAGAACGTCGGGGCGGACTTCAACGCCGCCTGGCCGACGGCCGAGGTCGCGGTGATGGGCCCGAGCGGCGCGGTGAACATCGTCTTCCGCAAGGAGCTGGAGGCGGCTGCGGCGAACGGGGGGGACGTGGCGGCGCGGCGGGCGGAGCTGATCGAGGACTACACCGAGCGCTTCGCCGACCCCTACACGGCGGCCGAGCGCGGGTACGTGGACGCCGTGATCGAGCCCGAGGAGACCCGCCCCTGGCTGGTCCGCGCGCTCGAGGCCTCCCTCACCAAGCGCGAGGTCCGGCCCCCGCGCAAGCACGGGAACATCCCGCTCTGACCGCCCCGCGTCTCAGGGTCCTGCCGGCTGCGAGCCGGGAGGAGGCGGCCGCCCTTGCGGCCGCCGTGGCGCTGCTGCTGGACGAGGAGGCGCTCGCCCTGGCTGCCGCGCAGGACCCGCTGCCCGCCGCCTACCGCTCCCCCTGGCGCCGCGCGGGGATGCTCGAGGCGGTCGCGCCCCCGACACCCCCGCCCGCCGGCAGCCCCCGCCCGCCCTGGCAGCTGGTCTAGCGATGTTCTCCCGGGTCCTCGTGGCCAACCGGGGCGAGATCGCCGTCCGCGTCATGCGGACCCTGCGCGAGATGGGGATCGCCTCGGTCGCCGTCTACAGCGAGGCCGACCGGGACGCGCTGTTCGTCTCCTACGCGGACGAGGCGCACCTGATCGGCGCCGGGCAGCCGTCCGAGAGCTACCTGAACGTCGAGCGCATCCTCGAGGCGGCGACGCGCTCGGGGGCCCAGGCGATCCACCCCGGATACGGGTTCCTCGCCGAGAACGCGGCCTTCGCGCAGGCCTGCGCGGACGCCGGCCTGGTCTTCGTCGGGCCGCCGCCCGAGGCCATCGAGGCGATGGGCTCCAAGGTTCGCGCGCGGCAGTTGATGCAGGCGGCGGGGGTGCCGATCGTGCCCGGCACGACCGAGCCCGTCGGGAGCCTCGAGGCGGCCCGCGCCGCCGCAGGGGAGATCGGGTACCCGGTGGCGGTGAAGGCGGCCGCCGGCGGCGGCGGCAAGGGCTTCAGGGTGGCGATGACCGAGCGCGACCTCGCCGACGCGCTGGAAGGCGCCCGCCGGGAGTCGGAGCGCTTCTTCGCCGACTCGGTCGTCTACCTGGAGCGTTACCTGCCCGAGCCGCGCCACGTCGAGATCCAGGTCCTGGCCGACGATCACGGGACCTGCCTGTGGCTGGGGGAGCGCGACTGCTCGATCCAGCGCCGTCACCAGAAGCTGGTGGAGGAGACGCCGAGCCCGGTGGTCTCCGAGTCCCTGCGCCGGCGGATGGGGCAGGCGTCGGTGCGCGCCGCGCAGGCGGTCGGCTACCGCTCGGCCGGCACGGTCGAGTACCTGGTGGACGGGGAGGAGTTCTTCTTCCTCGAGATGAACGCCAGGATCCAGGTCGAGCACCCCATCACCGAGATGGTGCTGGGCGTGGACCTCGTGCGCGAGCAGCTGCGGATCGCGGCCGGCGAGCCCGTCGGCATGGGCCAGGCGGACGTCGTCCCGCGCGGGCACTCGATCGAGTGCCGCATCAACGCCGAGGACGCGAGCCAGCGCTTCCTGCCGGCGCCGGCCCCGATCGGCGCCTACCGGGAGCCCGCCGGGCCCGGGGTGCGGGTCGACAGCGGCGTCGGCCCGGGCTCGGCCCTGCCCGACCTCTACGACCCGATGATCGCGAAGCTGGTGGTCTGGGACATCGACCGGGAGAGCGCCCGGCGGCGGATGCTGCGGGCGCTCGACGAGTTCGTGATCGAGGGGCCGGTGACCCTCATACCCTTCCACCGCTGGCTGCTCGAGCAGGAGGAGTTCATCGCCGGCGGCGCCTGCCACGCCCTAATGGCGGAGCTGTCCGAGCGGCCCACGCCGATCCCCGCCCCGCCCGGCGCCCGTGTCGCGCCCGCGGCGGCCTCCCTCGACGGATTCGAGCCGGGGACCCGCGCCGAGCGGCGGCTGACCGCGGAGGTGGATGGCCGGCGCTT
>JAWVEW010000067.1:0-2516 GCA_033856495.1 Miltoncostaeaceae bacterium
GGTGGACCTCGGGCGGCGGGAGGTGCGCCGCCGCGGCGGGCTCGTCCCGATGACCGCCCACGAGTACGGCCTCCTGGCCGAGCTCGCCCGTCAGCCGGACCGGGTGCTCACCCACCGGGCGCTGCTCCAGGCGGTCTGGGGTCCGGGCTGCGCCACCGAGACCCACTACCTGCGGGTGTACATGGGCCGCCTTCGGCGCAAGCTCGAGGGCGATCCGGCGCGCCCGCGCCACCTGGTCACGGAGACCGGGGTCGGGTACCGGCTGCGGAGGGACGCTCGGGAGCGGGACCGGGTCTGACGTCGCCGGGGCCGGTCATGGGAGCCGTAGGCCCGATTACGCTCCTGCGAGCGCCGCCGGCCATCGCCATGAGGGAGCCAGCATGAAGGTTCGCCCGCTGATCGCCGCCGCCACGGCAGCGCTCGTGATCGTGCCGGCCGCCCAGGCGATGGCGGCGGGGTGGAAACGCGTCACGGCACCCGGCGGCACCAGCATCGACCAGGTGAGCCCGCTTCGCACCGCCGACGGGGTGCTGCACCTGGCCTGGCATCTGCGCACCGGACCGAACACCGAGGACATCCTCCACACCGTCCTCGCCCCGAACGGCGCGCTCGGTGCCACGACCCCGATCGTGAGCGGATGGGCATCGCTGCAGAACCCGGCGCTCGTTGCCGTCCCCGAGGGCATCCGGGCCTTCTTCGGCGGAATCCGGACCACCAGCCCGGACGAGACCCTCCTCGAGCTGAACACTGCGGTCTCGGGGGACGGCGGCGCGACCTGGGCCGCTGCGACCGGGCCGGTGGTGCCCCCGGGCGCTCAGGCCTACGGCAGCCCTGTGAGCGCCGCGACGCTCCCGAACGGCACCACCCTCCAGGCCTGGGCCGGCACGCTCGGGACCTGGGTGCACGCAGGGCTCGATCCCGCGACCCCCAACCACGACCTGCAGGCGCCGCTCGGCCAGTACGGCTACGACGTGGGCACCGCCGTGGACGCCGCCGGCCGGGCCGTCGTCGCCTGGTACTCCAGCGGCGCCGGCAGGCTCGGCGTCTTCGCGCAGGATGTCGCCGCCGACGGCTCGCCGGTGGGCAGCGCGGTGAACATGCCCGGCACCGCCGCCATGAAGGTCGGCATGCTCGGCCGCACCCCCATCGTGGCCCGCCCCGGAGGCGGCTTCTACGTCGCCTACGCGACCGGCTACCCCGCCCTGAACACGGTGCGCGTGTGGCGTGTGGGCACCGGAGCGGCGCCGGTCGTCGGGCGGCCCAATCGGAACGGCAACTCGACCGCCACCATCGCCGCGGGGGCCGACGGCCGCCTCTGGGTGGTGTGGACCGACACCACCCGCGGCACCCGGGTGCTCGCCCGGCGCTCGAACCGGACCGCCGGCATCTTCGGCGCGACGGTGGACGCCGGCCGGCCGGCCGGCGCGGCGAGCGGATACCGGCTCGACGCCAGCGCGGCGGGCGGTGCGCTCGACGTCCTCGGGCTCTTCTCGACCGGAACCAGCTCGAACGCCGCGACCTGGCATCGTCGGATCCTGCCTGGGCTGACGCTCACGGCGACGCCCCGCACGGTTCGCCGCGATCGCGCGACGACGGTCCGCTTCACGGTGCTCGATGCCGGCGACCCGGTGCGCGGCGCCCGGGTGACGGTGGGCGGCGCCTCGGGGACGACGAAGGCCAACGGCCGGGTTGAGCTGACGATCCCCGGCGGGAGCCAACCGGCCAGCGCCCGCGCGACGGCGGCCGGATACACCCCGACGGCGATCGGCGTTCGGCGCGTCCGGTAGCGGCTCCCTCCTTTATGCGCTGTTGAGGAGGACCGACTCGTCTTCGAGGCGGGGTTGAGGCGGACGAGGCTATGGTCGGGGCGATGCGAGCCTTCCGGCCTGCCCCTCCGAGATGAGCGCTGGCCGCGCCCTGCTCGCCGTGGCGGCGCTCCTCGTGGCCGGCGCCACGCTGACGATCGACATCACGGGGGCGCCGGGCGACGCCGCGCTCGCCACGGCCTGGGTGTCGGTGGGCCTCCTGTGCCTTCCCTGCATGGTCGTCTGGCTCGTCCGGGGAGGCAGGCGGCGGTAGCCGGTCAGTCCAGCTGATAGGGGACGTCGACGAGGATCGTCCGCTCCTCGAAGATCAGGAGGCGCTTGATGAAGAGCGCGCGCCGATTGTGGAGCAGGCGGTGGCGCCGTCGGCTGAGCACGGCCTCCGGCATCACCACCGCGCACATCGCCGCGGGGTCGGCCGTGATCTTGCGGACCTCCTCGAGCAGCGGTGCTCCAAGGTCGCGATAGGGGGAGGAGATCACCTCGAGCGGGATCGGCAGGTCGGCCGCGGCCCAGTCCTGCTCCACCGGCGCGCCCGCCTGCTCCGACCCCAAGTCGATGTGGATCGCCCGGATGCTTCGCGCCCGCAGGGAAAGCGCGTAGTCGAGCGCGCGCAGGGTGGGATCGTTGACGGCCGAGACCGGCACGAGCACGTCCACGAACCGGAGCGGCGGCACGGCGACCGCCGCGGCG
>JAWVEW010000068.1:0-5756 GCA_033856495.1 Miltoncostaeaceae bacterium
CCGCGTCCGCCTGACGCTGGGCGCCGACCCCGGGCCACCGCGCTGAGCGGCCCGGAGCCGACCCCGCAGTCGCCCCAGCGCGCCGGCGGCTGGCGGGCGGTCGTCTACTGGCTGCTGGCCGGCGCCGTCTACGTGGTGCTCGGGGTCTGGCAGCCGTCGTGGTTCCTGCTGGGCTTCCAGGAGTCGTTGATCTACCTCGTGCTGGTCACGCTGGCGGCGCCGCACGTGATCCGGCGCATGCCATGAGCTGGGCCGCCCACGACCTGGAGCCGTACCTCTTCAAGCGAGAGCTCGGCGTCCGGATCAGCTTCATCTTCTGCCTGGCCGGCTCCTACTCCCCGGACATCCTGACGAAGTGGATGGTCTACGGGCTCGACTTCTCCGGCAAGAAGGAGCTGGTCTCCGACCCGGTGCAGCTGCACCGCGGCTGGCCGGGGGTCGGCTTCACCCACACCCTCGCCTTCGGCCTCGTCATCGCGGCGATCATCTTCGGGCTCAGCCGCAACCGCATGTGGGCGCTCTCCTTCCTCCTCGGGTCGTGGGCGCACGTCTTCTCGGACACCCTGGACTCGGTCGGGGTGATGCTGGCCTTCCCGTTCAGCACCTGGCACGCCCACCTCGACGTCTGGCAGTACGTGGGCCAGGCGGGGAGGAGCAAGGACGCCGTCGCCTACTACACGTCGTTCGGCGGCGTCTGGGACGCCTTCTGGGCCGTCCTGCTGGCCGTCCGCTGGCGGATGCTGACGACCGGCTACTTCTACGAGCGCGTCTTCAGCGCCGACCCGTTCTGGCCGTGGTTCCGGAACAAGACCAACGAGGCGGTCATGCTGACGCTCTACCGGGCGAGCGCCTTCTTCGGGTTCGCCTCGATCGTCGGCTGGTACGTCTGGGCGCTGTTCGTCAACAGGTTCCATCCCCATCTGGACTGGCATCTCGGGGGACCGTCGTGGGCTCCGCGGCAGGGCCCTCCCTAGACTCGCCGGAGCCCGCCCGCCGTACCTTTGGGGGGCGAAAGGCCCGGGATTCTCTGTGAGGATCGGCGTGCCACGGCCGGGGCGGACCGGCGCGTGCGAAGCCACCCGGGAGCCGGAGCAGTGACGCGAGGGCACAGTGGCCTCATCTGGCGCGGCGCGGCCCTGCTCGCCGCCGGCACCCTCGCGGTGCACCAGCTGCGCTTCGTGATCGACGGCCCCGAGGCGGGGCATGGCGACGCCGCCGGCATGGCCGGCCACGCGACGCTGAGCGGTCTCGCGCCCTGGCTGGCGCTGCTGCTCGCCGCCGCCGCCG
Organism: Miltoncostaeaceae bacterium; assembly: GCA_033856495.1. Lineage (GTDB taxonomy): Bacteria > Actinomycetota > Thermoleophilia > Miltoncostaeales > Miltoncostaeaceae > JAWVEW01. The sequence goes on from JAWVEW010000068.1 coordinate 1,288, forward strand.
GCGGGTTCCTGGCGCGGCTGGCCCGCGCACGGCGCGGCGACGCGGTCGGGGCGGACCTCCGCGCCCGGCTGGTTCCGCTCTGGGCGGCCGCCACCGGCGTCCTCATCGCGCTGCACGCCGCGCACGAGCTCCTGGAGGGCCTGGTCATGCGCGGCGGCCCCGACCTGCAGGGGCTCCTCGCCACGGGAGGGCTCTCCGCGGTGCTGGCCGCGCTGGTCGTCGGCGGGTTCATCGCGCTCGCCCTGCGCGGCGCGCGGGCGCTGATCCGGCGCGCCGCCAGCCGCAGCTGCCCCGTTCCCGCCGGGCGGCCGGTCGCGCACCGGCTCCCGCCCCCGCGCAGCGTGGCGCGAGCGCTCGCGACTCCGCTCGCCGGCTCGGCTGCGGGCCGGGCGCCGCCCGGGCCGGTGGTGCTCGCCGTCTGAGCCGGCGTCCGCGCCGCGCCCCCCGGGGCGCGCCGCCGGCGCAGGCGCGCGGCCATACCCCCCGCCAGGCCCCGCCCGACCCGGAGGAGCGCGATGACGAGCGACGCGAACGACACACCCGTGACCGGGCGGCCTGCCGCCCCCGCGCGGCGGGCGCCGGTCCGCCGCGCTGCACTGGCGGTGCTCGGGCTCGCCGGCGCGGCCGCCGCCGCGCTCGGGGGTCTGGCGCTGGCGGGGCCGGGCGGCGGGGCGTCGGGCGCCGGCGGCCTCGGCTGGACCTGGTACAAGACCGACACCCACGTCCACTCCTCCATCAGCGGCGACGCCGCCCCGGACCTGGGCATCATCGCGACCGCGGCGAAGGCGAACCACTACAACGCCCTCTTCCTGACCGACCACAACCTGGCCAGCACCTTCCCGGTGGGCGCCCAGACCTCCGTGGACGTCAACCTGGACGACGCGATGCCGCGCTGGTTCCCGCTCACGCAGGGTGATCCGACCAAGATCGTCAGCATGACGAACGCGCTGGAGGGCCCCCCCGCTCCGGTTCTGAGCGGCGTCCAGTCGCTGCACCTGGCCGCGAAGACGACCGCCGGGACGCCGGGCGAGGTGTCCGTCTGGACCAAGCGCGGCGCGAACCTGCGCTCCGGCGACGACGTGCTGACCGTCGCCGTCTTCCCGAAGACCGTGAGCGCCGGCGCCGGGCTCTACGTCTCGGCCGCCCTCGGCGGCGATCCCACCGTCGCTCCGCCGCCCGGCTACACGACCGCGGCCGGCGTCATCTCGCCGGGCCTGTCGAAGGTCTTCATCTACTACCTCGGCGCGCCGCCGCCCCCCACGGCCTATCCGGGCTCCCAGCTCTTCACGTTCAACCTCGGCGCCGCGCCGGCGATTCCGGGCAACTTCTCCTGCGACCGCGCCGGCGTCGTCCTGAACCAGTGGACGCGCTGCACGATCAACCTCAGCAAGGCGCTGCCGCTGGTCGCGCAGGCCGAGCGCCCGCTGGACTACAACGCGTTCGGCGACCTGAAGATCGCCGCGACGACGCAGGGCGGGCAGGTGGACGGCTACTTCGACGCCTACCGGCTGCTGGCCACCGCCCCGGCGGACGCCGCGGGCGAGTACGTCTTCCGCAACGGCATCGTCTCCCAGCAGGACACGGCCGACTTCAAGATCTACCCCAGCGTGGAGCTCGGCATCGGCGACCACGTGGGACGCTTCGACTTCGGCTTCTCCGACCCGACCCAGTTCCGCTCGTACAAGAACGGGATCGAGGGGATCGTCGAGACCCATGCGACCGGCTACCCGGCCCAGGTCGACCACCCGGGCGTGCCGGGCGGAGTAACCGACCAGGAGCTGATCGCCAACGACGCCTTCGGCGCCGACGCCATCGAGGTGCGCTTCCAGAACATGATCGACGACTGGGATGCGCTCCTCAGCAAGGGCCTGGTCCTCACCGGCAGCTGGGCGACCGACAATCACAACGGCCGCTGGAGCGGTCAGAGCCAGGCGACCTTCATCCAGGCCCCCACGCTCGGGTTCGACGACCTGATGCACTCGTTCTACGAGGGGCGCTCGTACCTCGCCATGAGCCCCTTCGCGGGGCGGCTGATCTTCGGCCCCGACGCCGCCTCTCCGGACCCGCACCCCGCGCGCTATCCGGTCTTCGTCTCCCCCTCGCAGACCACCGCTCCGGCGCGGCTCGTGGTCACCAACATCAACGTGCCGAGCTCGACGGTGGTGTGGATCACCAACGGCGGCACGGTGCTCGCCAACGAGCCGGCGGGATCGTCCTACGACGCGGTGAAGCAGGTCCCGCTCACGGGCCCGTCGACCTACGTGCGGGCCGAGGTCCGCGATGCGATGGGGATCCAGGACGCGATGACGCAGCCGATCGTCTGGAAGCAGGCGGCCGGGCTGCCGTCGGGGGTCAGCGTCGGCGTCGAGGGCGTGACGACGCCGAACGGCATCGGCTACACGAACGTCTCCGTCAGGGGCGCCACCGGCGCGACCTGGGACGCCGCCAGGCGGGCGCTGACCGCGACCCTCGACAACCCCGCCGGCTCGCTGGTCGAGCTGCGGGCCACGACGGCCGGCCAGGCCCCGTCCAACGTCGCCGTCGGCGGCACCCTGGTGCCGCGCGTGGGCTCGCTCGCGGAGGTCCAGACGGCCGTGGGCCCCGCCTGGGCCGCTGACGCCCCGACCTCGACCGTGCGCGGCCGGGCCGTCCAGAACGCCGGCCCGACGCCCGCGGTGATCACCTTCGCCGGCCCCGGCGACGCGGTGGCGCCGAGCGCCCCGAGCGGCCTGGTCCCGACCCTCACGGGACCGACCCAGGTGACCCTCGGCTGGACGGGGGCCAGCGACGCCGTCGGTGTCGCCGCCTACGACGTCTACCGGAACGGTCTCCCCATCGCCCGCCTGCCCGCCGGCACGGGCGCCTACGTCGACGACGCGCTCGCCCTGGGCGAGACTCATCGCTACGCGGTGGACGCCGTCGACGCCGCCGGCAACCAGTCGCTGCAGTCCAACGTCGTGACGGTGAGCACGGCCCCGAAGGGGACGCCGCCCCCACCCCCGCCGCCGCCCCCGACCACCACCTCGACCCCCGTGAAGCCGCCGCCCCCGGAGAGCCCGCTCCAGGTGGTCCAGGGCGCATTCCGCGGCGCCGCGACCCAGCCCCACGGCGAGGGCTTCGGCGTCAGCCTGTCGCTCGCCGTCGGCCGGCGCCCGTTCGAGCTGGCCGGCAGGCCGCTGCGGCGGCTGCGGCTGGTCGTCAGCGGGCAGTCGATCGTCCAGGACCCGACGCACGCACGAGCGGTGATCCGCCACTCGGGTCTGCCGGGCCGGCGGATCACCGTGGTCGGCTACGGCGGCACCCTGTACGTGTCCCGCCGCGGGAGCTTCCGCACGGCGGTCGGCGCCCTCCGCACGACCCTGCCGCCGCTCGTCGCCTCGGGCTTCGGCCAGAGCCCGGCGACCTTCGCCGGCGACCTCGTGAAGCTGCGCGACCTCGGCCCCATCGTCGTCGGCGTGGCGGGATCGCGCCGCTACCGGGCGGCGCTCACCCCGGCAGCCCTCAGGAGGTACCTGAGCGGTCTGCTGGTCCAGGGCGGCCTTGCCCCGGCCAGGGCGAAGGCCGCCGCCGCCCGCGCCAGGGTCACGCTGAACCAGGTCGACATGCAGGTCGTCTCCGGCCAGCTGGACCGGGTCAGCGTCTCATTGGGGGCGTCGCTCGGCCCCGCGAAGGGGAAGGGCCCGACGGCCTCGATCAGCGTGCGCGCGAACGTCGACCTGACCGACCACGGCGCCGAGCTCGCGGTGCGTCGGCCGGCCGCCAGGGGGGTGTTCTCGGCGCTGGGCCAGCTGCGCTGATCCGCGTCCTCACCTGGAACCTCTTCCACGGCCGCGACGGCGCGCCGACGCCCGGCCCGACCTGGCGCTCGACGCTGCTCCGGCGGGTCGAGGACGACGGCGTGCGCCTCCACGCGAACCGCAAGCTGGTGGCGCCGATGGGGGCGCTCCTGCGCTCCGCCGGCGCCGACCTGATCGCGCTCCAGGAGGTGCCGCCGGCCGCGGTGCCGGAGATCTGCGCGGCGACCGGGATGACGGCGGTCGGCGTCCGCACGGGCCCCCGCCTCGGCTCGGTGGAGCTGCGGGGCCGGCTCGGCCGCCGCAACCCGGACCTGTGGCGCAGCTTCGAGGGGAACGCGAACGCGGTGCTGGTGGCGCCGGGGTGGGAGCTCGTGCCCGGCGGTCTCCGTTCCCTGCGGCTGAACCCGCCGGCGACGATCGTCCGCGCCCTCCGCCGCGAGCGCATCGGCGCCGCCCAGGCCCTGCGCTGGGCCGCCGAGCCCCGGCGGCTGATCCTTGCGAGGGTGCGCTCGCCCGGCGGCACCGAGCTGGCGATGGCGTGCCTGCACTGCCAGAACGGACCGCCGCCGGTCGTGGCGGCCGAGCTGGAGCGCGCGGCGTCCTTCCTGCTGGAGGCGCTGCCGCCGGCGCTGCCGCTGATCGTCGCCGGCGACCTGAACATCGGCCTCGCGC
>JAWVEW010000069.1:0-2909 GCA_033856495.1 Miltoncostaeaceae bacterium
GCCGCTCGTCACCGTCCCGGGAGAACGGCTGTCATGGCCGCCCCGCCGGGACGGCCGCCCGGGTCAGCGGCCCGCGCCCACCGGCTCGCGCCGGCGCGAGCCGGCGCGGCCGGGCGGCGGGAGCCCGGCCGCCTCGAGGGCCGCGCGCCAGGAGCCGAAGCGGCGCATCACCACGCCGTGGCTCGGCAGCCCGCAGGCCCGGCCCGCCTCGCTTGCGTTCGGCGCCCGGCCGCGCTCGTCCGCGAACGTCAGCAGCGCCAGGATCACCCGATCGCGGGACCAGAGCGCGTTTTCCAGGCGGTGGCGGCGGGCACAGGCCGCGCACCGTCCGGGCGCCTTCGCCCGGCCGTTCGATCCGTCGGTGACGCCGCCGCAGTCACCGCAGCTGCCGCCGTTGCGCCGCTTGCGCGCCCGCGCCAGCGCGCCGTCGGGATCCCGTACGAGGTCGCTGGCATAGGTCGGCGAGACGCCGAGGTGGTCCGCCACCTCGGCCAGGCGCAGCCCTCGTGCGCGGAGCGCGCACGCCCGCGCGGCCAGCTCTACCCGCCTGCTCACCCGTTGCCCTCCCGCAAGGCGCTCTGCCCACCGTGCGGCCAATCCCAGTGCCGGAGAGCCTACCGTCTGGGTCGGACGAAGGAAGCTTGCGGGTGCCCCATCCGGGTCCGCAGAGGCGCGTCGAGCGAGATTTCGGAGCTGCCGGCGCGCCCGGGAGCCGGCGAGCCGGCATAGTGCGGCGTCGATGTCCGTCAGCCCCCCGAGCACCGACCCGGCCGACGCGACCGCGCCCGGCGAGCCGCCTCGCTGGCGCGGGCTGACCCGCGCCCAGCGCCTGGGGCTCGTCGCGACCTTCGTCGCCGCCGGCGCGGCCGGCGCCCTGCACTACGGAGGGGCCGCCGGCATCGCCGCCTTCACGGCGGCCACGCTGGCGCTGGGAGGGCTGGCGTGGCTCGTCTCCTTCGCCACCGAGGCGCTGGGCGAGCGGACGGGGCCCGCCGTCACCGGCGTGCTGCAGTCGACGCTCGGCAACCTGCCCGAGCTCTTCGTCGTCATCTTCGCCCTCCGCGCCGGCGAGGTGGTCGTGGCCCAGGCCTCGATCGTCGGCTCGCTGCTGGCGAACGCGCTCCTGGTGCTGGGCTTCACCCTCATCGCCGGCGCCCGCGCCGCCCCGGACGGGGTGATGCGGTTCCACCGGCGCCTGCCCAACGACACCGCGACGCTGCTCATGCTGGCGGTCTTCATCATCGTCCTGCTCGGAATCTCGGGGGCGGCGAACGACCGGGCGAGCCGGCACCAGACGGAGATCTCGGCGATCGGGGCGGTCGCGCTCCTGAGCGTCTACGTCTTCTGGCTGCTCGGCTACCTGCGGCCCCGGACCGGGGGGGTCGAGCCGGCGCTCGCCACCCATCGCCAGGCGCCGCACCTCTCGCTGGCCGTGACGATCGCGCTCCTGGCCGCCGGCGGCGCGGGCGCCGCCCTGGTGTCGGAGTGGTTCATCGCCGAGCTGGAGCCGGCGATCGAGACGCTCGGCGTGTCGCGGGCCTTCGCCGGTCTGGTGATCGTGGCCATCGCGGGCAACGCCGCCGAGCACGTCGCGGGGATCTTCCTCGCCGCGAAGGGCAAGAGCGATCTGGCGGTGAGCGTGGTCAAGAACTCCGTGAGCCAGATCGCGGTCTTCCTCTTCCCGGTCCTGATCCTGATCTCGCTGGCGTTCGAGAGCCGCCTGACCTTCGTCATCCCGCCCGTGCAGATCGGGGCGCTCTTCCTCATGGCCATCGCCGTCTGGCAGGTGACCGGCGACGGTGAGGCGGAGGCATTCGAGGGCTGGGCGCTGGTCGCCCTCTACGTGCTGACCGCGGTGGTCACGTTCTACGAGTAGCGGGTCTCACCCGGACCGGCCGAGCGAGCCCAGCAGCGCCAGCACCTGCTCGCCGTACTGCTCCGCGAACCACGGTCCGACGCCGCGCACGGCCTCGAGCTCGCCCGGCGTGGCGGGGCGGCGGCGGGCGATCGCGCGCAGGGTGGCGTCCGAGCCGGCGCGGTAGGCGGGCACGCCGTCGGCCCGGGTGCGCTCGGCCCGCCAGCCGCGCAGCGCCTGGAAGACGGCCTCCTCGGCGGCGGTGAGCGGCGCCTCCGGGTCGCCGGCGGGCTGCGGAGCCCGTCCGCCGCGTCGCGGCCTTGGGGGCTCGGGGAGCGCGGGCAGCGGGTCGCAGACATCGCAGCAGCGGCCGATCGGGGCGCCCGGCCCGGGATCGCCGAAGTGCCGGAGCATCCGCCGGCGCCGGCAGTTCTCCCCCTCGGCGTAGTCGCGGATCGCGTCGTGGGCGCGCCAGCGGCGGCGCTCCTCCGCCCGCACCTGGGTCTCCAGCGCCGCCGTCCGCTCCCCGCCGAGCGCGCGCGCCAGCAGGCGCCCCTCCACCCCGCCGCGCCCGGGCAGCAGCTCCAGCGCGCCGGAGCGCTCCGCCAGGGCCAGCGCCGCGCGGTCGCGATCGGGCAGGTCGTCGCGGGCGACGCGGAAGTCGCCGTCGCCGTCGGCCAGCCGGGCGAGGCGGCCGATCAGCGCCTCGACGTCCGACACCGCCACCCGGTCGGCGACGATGCGCTGGCGGATCATGTTCAGGTCCCCGGCCGAGTAGAGGAGCACCGCGCGGGCGGGCCGCCCGTCCCGCCCCGCCCGGCCCGCCTCCTGGGCCAGCTGCTCGAGGGACTCGGGGACCGCCCAGTGCCAGACCGAGCGGATGGTCGCCTTGTCCACGCCCATCCCGAAGGCATTGGTCGCCGCCATCACCTCCGCCTCGTCGCGCATGAACGCCTCCTGGGCGCGAACCCGGCGCTCGGGTGGCAGGCCGGCGTGGTAGCAGGCGGCGCGCAGGCCGATCTCGGCGAGCCCGGCGGCGACCTGCTCGGTGGCG